>JAFTDZ010000253.1 GCA_017453885.1 Clostridia bacterium | reverse complement strand
TAGCCTTGACTTCGGCCTTTGTCTTTACTTCCTTTTTGTTCTTATCTTCGGCTTTCATATAATTATCCTCCGTTACGGTTTCTTCTTCCGTTATTTCCTCTTTTTCGGGTTCTTCCCCGTCGTACTCGGCGAGGGCGGCGGCGCGTTCGTCTTCCTCGATGCGGGCGCGCTTCTCTTCCTCGCGGCGCCTTTCTTCCGCGCCCTCTCTCTTTATTGCCTTTTTTATGTCGGAATTTTGTTTTATGCGTTTAACCGCCTTCGCTATAACTATTATCACGGCGACGAGTATCGCCGCCGCGAGTATCGCCCCCGCAACGGCAACGTACCAATATTCCTTTATAAGTTCGGTAAAAGTCGCTGAAAGTGTTTCCATAGTTTATCCTCAAAGTATTTATTACGTTATTATTGTAACACTTTCGTCGCGATTTTGCAACCCATTTGCGTATTTTTGTGGCAAACGGACGTTTTATGTAAAAAATCCGCCCGCGCGGAAAGGCGCGGACGGATATAATTTCCTTTTTTATATAACGAGCGTTCCCTCTGTCGATTCTACCACTTTGAATATTTCTATTTCCTTTCCGGTGAGCGCGTCTATATAAACGAAGTACTGATTTCCGCCTTCGTAACCGAAAACCTCGTAAGCGAGCCTCTCTCCGCTATTGCCTACGGGAACTATAACTTTGCGTGTATTTCTCACGTCCAGAAGCGCAGAAACCCCCTTTATCGCAGTTTTTTCGCTTATTTCGGCGTCGGGTATCTCCCTCTCCGTATGGTTCAGACAGTAGGACGAAGCGTCTATCGCCGACACCACGCCGCGCTCCATACAGACGTTTACTTTAACGAGGTCGGAATACACTATCACGCCGTTTTTGACGAATGCGAAGTTGAACTGCGCCACCGCTCTCGAAGCGGTTTCCCACACGGGGCGCATACCCTCAAATCCCGCCTTTTTCACGAAAACTTCGGCTATTTCACGGCATTCTTCAAGCGTGAATTTTTCTTCCTCGCACGGTTCGTAACAGTTGAACGTGACAATCGTTCCGCCACGCTTCGACATCTGCGCGTAAACGGGCCAACCCTTTTCGGTTTCGGCGGCGACGTTATAGGTTTCGAAATCGCCGTTCGCCTCGTTTATAACTTCCGCACTCGTCACGGCGTAGTCCGAGAAAAGCGCCCTGAACTTTTTGACCGCCTCTTCCTTGGTTACTTCGCTGCCTTTAAGGCCCTTCGCCTCTTTCCGATCGAGCCCGTCCGAAAACGGCCCGTCGTAAATCATCTTCGGGTATTCGAGCGAGAGGTTTTCGAGTTCGTTGAGGTTTGTCAATACAGCGTCGTTTTCTGTCGGTTTCATAAGCGACAGGAACGAATACCCGCCGTCCACTTCCTTGGATATCTTCGCGAGGGAGTTTTGCAGGTTGGTGTTCCTGCGGTAAAACTCGTTCAAATTCTCCCTGTCTGCGTCGGTCAGACTGCCGCCGTCGGCAAGTTTGTCGGAAAGCGACTTCGCATAATCGCCGAGTTGGTTGATGAACTTGCCCGTGTAGTAGCGGGAAGAATCTTCGAGCGGCAACGCCTGAAGTTGATTTTCCGCAAGTTCGCTCTGCACCACGAGGTCCGTCAATATTTTCTGCTGCCTCGCGGGGGAAGACGCAACGGCGAGTTTGCCGAGGTTTACGTCTATATTGTCAACGTAACCGGTGAGATCGTAAAACGCCTTTTTATAAGAACTGTCAAGCATCTCGTTCCCGCCGGACATATAAAACACGTTGAAGGTGAGCAGGGCGCCGAGTAGCAAGGTGGAGCAACCCAGGGCTATCACCGCCGCAAGCCAGCCGCCTATCCCGCGGGAACGCTTTTCCGTTTTGTTCCTCGCGCGCTGCTGCCTCTTTTGCTGTTTGAGAAGTTTTTTGTTCTCCCTCTTTTCTGAAAGCAACCGCGCCCTTATCTCCGCCTTTTCTTTCTTCAGGCGGAACCTTTCCTGTCTTTCGGCGGCGAGCCTTTCCGCGCGAGCCTCACGGCTCTCGTTTTTCATCGCGTCCCTTCTCGCCGCGCGCTCCTCTCTCCTGCGCAATTTCTCCGCCGCGAGAGTTTCCCTGCGCCTTATTATCGCCTGCTTTCTCGCATTTTCGGCGCGGGCCTTTTTCTCCTTTCTCTCGTCGCGTATCTTTTCCGCCTCTCTCCTGCGGGCGGCTACTCTTTCCTCTCTCTCCACGCGCGCTTGCTCCTTTTTAACCCCGCTTCCCATAGCGGTTTGCGCGGAAGCCGCGGAAACGTTCTCGCCGGCAAAAACGTCCGTTTTTGTTTGTTTTACGCCGCTTTTGCCTGCCGCGCTCGTTTTGCCGCCGCTCTTTTTACCGCCTGCGGCGGCTGTCTTTTTACTTTCTGCGGACGCGGTTTCCACCTTGTCCACCGCGCTGTTATACTTTTCGTTTTCCATAATATTTACCCCCTTTTCTTATACCGCGAAAATGTGATTACCTATGGTTACCACAACTTTCCTCGTCAAAATCCACTTGCTCGTGGCGATCTTCGGATTATAATAATAAAGGCTCCCGCAGGACGGATCCCATCCGTTCATCGCGTCCTTCGCCGCGCGTATAGCCGTTTCGTCGGGCGCAAGATTTATCTGCCCGTCCGAAACCGCGGTGAACGCGTTGCTTTGATATACCACGCCGGAAATGGTGTTCGGGAAAGAAGAACTCTTAACCCTGTTGAGAACGACCGCGCCGACCGCGACCTGCCCCGTGTAAGATTCCCCGCGCGCTTCCGAATGGATAAGGCGGGCGAGAAGATACACGTCCGAATTAGAATACCCGCTCGCGCTCGCGCCCGTACTGCCGGAAGAAATTCCGAGCGCCGCAAGAGTTTTCGGGCCGACTATCCCGTCCGCCGTAAGTCCGTTTTTCCTCTGGAAATATTTCACCGCTTCAGTGGTTTTGGGGCCGAAAATTCCGTCCACCGCGCCCTTGTAATATCCCCAGTTTTTTAATTTTTGCTGAACCGTTTTCACTTCCGAACCGGTATTTCCCTGCCTGCATATGGCGGGAACGTCCGCGGCAAAACCGGAAGTAGTGACGAACGCCGTGGCTGCCCCTATGCCGAGCGCGACTATAAGAGCAGACAAGGCGATCGCAAGTTTCTTGTTTTTCATAAAAAATAATCCTCCTTCGTGCCGTTGCACAGATTGACAATCCGCTTTGGGCATAGGGGGATATCAATTATATTTTTCCCGCCACTTTCCGATCAGTTCCGCAATTCTGGACTTGTATCTGAACCCCTCTCCGCTCTGCCCGACGAAACACAGCGGCGGATACACCACGCACCACCAGTTATCGCCTTCGCCGCTGCCGAGTTTTATTATAAGGGCATCGTAATATCCCTCTTCCAGCGTAAGTTCGCCGTAAACCCTCGTAGGGAAGTTTTCCGCCGTTACTTCCGCCGTACTGCGGTAAGTAAAACCGTGTTTTTTCAAGGTTTCATCCGCAACGGCTTCCATATCGGAAATGTGCGATTTAAGCGCGTTTTGCAAGGCTTTTTTACTTTCGCACGCTGCGACTATCGGCGTGAGATAGTTCACTATTTCGTCGCGAACGGCATACTTTACGGCCTGCGCTTCGGGAAGGTTCGAATCCGCCCTTATATGCACCCGCAGATACTCGTCCTTCGTTTCGGGCGTTGTTCCGCTCAAAACGATTGTCAAAACTATTATGCTTAAACAAATCAAACTTATGCAGAAATTTTTCATAACCTGTTCTCCTTTACGCTATCGGTTATTGACCGTATTAACGGAATTTATACCTTCACAAAAAAGAAAAGGCCGCCGTTTGGCGACCGAACAGAAAAAGCAAGCCGAAAAACTATCTGCCGAATTGCCTTTTATAATTTTGTATGGATTTTTCCACAATGGAAACGGCTTCGTTTTCGCCGTAAACTTCCGAAACGGAAGTCGGCTTGTTTTCAAGTTGCTTATACACGGTGAAAAAGTGCTGCATCTCGTCAAAAATGTGCGACGGCAGTTGGTTTATGGATCTGTAACCGTTATACATGGGATCGGTAAACGGGATGGCTATTATCTTTTCGTCCATAAACCCGCCGTCCTTCATATTGAAAACGCCTATCGGATAGCACCTGACGAGGGAAAGGGAAATGAGCGGTTCGCTGCATAAAACGAGCACGTCCAACGGATCTCCGTCGTCCGCAAGCGTCCGCGGAATAAAACCGTAATTTGCGGGATAGTGCGTGGAAGTATATAAGATTCTGTCGAGAATAAGGTGGCCGGTAGTTTTATCGAGTTCGTACTTCTGCTTGCTTCCTTTGGTTATCTCTATAACCGCAATAAAGTCCTTGCCGTTTATACGGTCGGGTTCTATATCGTGCCAGATATTTATAACTTTCTCCTTTTTGGTTTTTGAAATTCAATCGGCTTCTTTTTCACAATAAACACAGCGGAAAACCTTGTTTTCGCCCTCGCCCGCCTCGCGGAAAATATGTTCTATCTCCTGCTCCTGCGAGGTTATGCAACGGGGATTGTTACAGCGGTGTTTTCCGTAAACGAGGCCTTTTTCGCAGGTTAACGGCGTTTTTACCTTTGTACGCTCCGCATCTTCGAGCAGTTTCAGAATAAGCGCCATGCGCATATATTTTCCGTTTTCAACCTGTTTGAAGTAACAGGCGCGCGCGTCGTCGTCAACCTTAACGCTTATCTCGTTTACCCTCGGAAGAGGGTGAAGAACTATCGTATCCTTCTTCGCCGCGGCGAGTTTATCGGCGGTGAGGATATAACTGTCCTTCAGCCTTTGGTATTCGGCGGCGTCGGAAAATCTCTCCTGCTGTATCCTGGTCATATACAGCACGTCGAGTTCGGGCATAAACTCCTCGAGAACAGAAGTTTCCGCGTATTCCATTCCGTTCGGAACGATCGCGTCCCTCTTGACGTATTCGGGAAGTTTGAGTTCTTCCGGCGAGATAAGCACGAGTTTCACGCCCGAATAGCGGGAGAGAGAGTTGATAAGAGAATGTACCGTTCTGCCGTATTTCAGATCCCCGCAAAAGCCGACGGTAAGTCCGTCAAAGCGCCCTTTTTCGCGGAAAATCGTGAGCATATCGGCAAGCGTTTGGGTGGGGTGGCAATGCCCGCCGTCGCCCGCGTTGATGACGGGGATACGGGCGTTTTTAGCCGCAACGAAAGCCGCGCCTTCCTTCGGGTGACGCATGGCAATTATATCGGCGTAGCAGGAAACCACTTTTGCGGTGTCGGCAACGCTTTCGCCCTTCGCCGCCGAAGAGAGTGACGCGCCCGGCACGGACAGAACGTTACCGCCGAGTTCGTACATTGCCGCCTCGAAGGAGAGCCTCGTCCTCGTGGAAGGCTCGAAGAACAGCGTTGCGAGTTTTTTTCCCTTGCATTTTTCCGAATACTTTTTCGGGTTTTCAATGATGTCCAGCGCGACGGAGATAAGTTCTTCTACTTCGCCGCGTGTAAGATCGAGTATGTCGTTTACGCTGCGCATTTCAATTACCTCTCTTTATCCAACTTTCGTCGGAAGGATCGTTCCTGAATTTTATAAGCCTTTCCACGTCCGCCTTTTCGATATAGCCTTCTTCCGCGGCGACTTCGGCTACCGCGTCGAAATCGGTTAATGAAACGTTCCTGACGTTCGCCTCCTTAAGCCTTTCTGTTCCCTTTTTCATGCCGTAAGTGAAAATGCTGACTATGCCGAGCACTTCCGCCCCCGCTTCCTTAAGAACGTTTACAACTTCAATAACGCTGCCGCCCGTGGAAATAAGGTCTTCGACGACCACAACCTTCTGCCCCTTTTCAAGCCTGCCCTCTATCTGATTTTGCCTGCCGTGATCTTTCGCGCCCGAACGCACGTAGCCCATAGGCAAACCCATGATATGCGCGGTTATCGCCGCGTGCGCTATGCCGGCGGTGGAAGTTCCCATAAGCACTTCCGCTTCGGGGTAATTCTCTCTTATCGTTTCGGCAAGGCCGTTTTCCACGTCAAGCCGCACTTCGGGCGCGGTGAGCGTAAGGCGGTTATCGCAATAAACGGGGCTCTTTATTCCGCTCGCCCAGGTAAAAGGTTCGTCCGGGCGGAAAAAAACCGCCTTTATCGCAAGTAAATCGCGCGCGATGGTCTTTTTTAAGTCTTTCATATTACTCTCCCGTAAATTCTTTTTTCGCTCTTATATACGTCGCCACAGGGTCCGCCGCGGCGGTTATGGGCCTGCCCATAACTATATAATCGGAACCTATTCTCCTCGCCTCGGCAGGAGTGGTCACGCGTTTCTGGTCGCCGCGGTCGCCTTCCTCAAACCGAACGCCGGGCGTTACCGTAATGAAGTTTTCGCCGCACTTCGCGTGGACCGCCGCCGCTTCGAGAGGGGAACACACAACGCCGTCAAGTCCCGCTTTTCGCGCATTATCGGCGTAATACATAACTACTTCCTCCATCGGTTTGTCTATCAGAAGTTCCTCTTTAAGGCTCTCCTCGTCGGTGGAAGTAAGTTGCGTAACCGCCACGATAAGCGGCCGTGTTCCGTCCGCCCTCGTCAATCCCTCTACCGCCGCCTTCATCATATTTGCGGTGCCGGCGGCGTGGACGTTTACCATATCCACGTCGAGTTTTGAAAGCACCGCCATTGCCTTTTTCACCGTATTCGGAATGTCGTGCAGTTTGAGGTCAAGGAATATCTTATGTCCTCTTTTCTTTATTTCCTTTGCGATTTGCGGGCCTTCCGCGTAAAAAAGTTCCATTCCTATCTTTACGAAAGGCCTTTCGTTTTCAAACAGGTCAAGGAAATTATAAGTCTTTTCCGCGCTGTCGAAGTCGCATGCAATAATTACGTCTTTTGCCATTTTAACACCTGCCTATAATATTTTCAAGAGAATTTATTCCATACTTTTCCATTGCGCGGGGAAGGTCGTCAACTATCTCCGACGAGGCGAATGGATTTACGAGATTTGCCGCGCCCACTTCCACGGCGGTAGCGCCGGCAAGCATCATCTCTATAACGTCCTCCGCGGAAGAAACGCCGCCCATCCCCACAACGGGAATCTTTACGGCTTTCGCCACACGATAGACCATTCCCAGCGCCACGGGGAATACCGCCGGCCCGGAAAAACCACCTAAAACGTTGGAAATAACGGGTTTTCTTCTCTTTATATCTATCCGCATCCCGAGGAGCGTGTTGATAAGGCTTACGCCGTCCGCGCCCGCGTCCTCGCACGCCTTTGCGATGGAAACTATATCCGTAACGTTTGGCGAAAGTTTTATCAGCACGGGCTTTGCGGTGACCTTTTTGACCGCGCGTGTAACTTCTGCCGCCGCCTTCTCGCTCGTGCCGAAAGACATCCCGCCGCCGTGAACGTTCGGGCAGGAAACGTTTACCTCGATCCAACCGACCTGTTCGCACCCGTCGAGTTTCGCACAGGTATAGGCGTAATCTTCCACCGAAAACCCGCTGACGTTCGCCATGACCTTTTTGCGGTAAACTTTTTTAAGTTTCGGCAATTCTTCGTTTACTACCTTTTCCACACCCGGGTTCTGAAGCCCCACCGAATTTATCATTCCCGCGGTACACTCGGCTATCCTCGGAGTGGGGTTGCCGAAGCGTTCTTCCCTCGTTGTGCCCTTAAAAGAAAACGCGCCGAGTTTGTTTATATCGTAAAGTTCCGCAAACTCGTGACCGTAACCGAACGTTCCGCTCGCGGGGATCACGGGGTTATCGAGTTCCACGCCGCACAGCGTGACCTTGGTGTTCACCATAATATCTCCCCCTTTTCAAGCACGGGGCCGTCTTTACAGATGCGCTTATAGCCCGTTACCGTTTTGCAGGAACAGCCCATGCACGCCCCGAAGCCGCAGCCCATTCTCTCCTCGAAACTGAATTGCCCGTCCGTAACGGTGTTTTTATAAACGGCTTTGAGCATAGGCTCCGGCCCGCAGGCATAAAAATAGGTGTAGTCTGTTTGCCCGAGCGCGTCGGTCACGAAGCCCTTTATCCCGTAACTTCCGTCCGCCGTGGTAACAAGCACCTTCGCGCCGAGTTTTTCAAATTCTTCCCTGTAAAAAATTCCGCTTTTCGTGTTGAAACCGAGTATAACGGATACTTCCGCCCCGAGTTTTTTCAACTCTTTGGCAAGCCCGTAAAGAGGGGGAACTCCCACGCCGCCGCCTATAAGAAGCGGCCTTTTTCCCGCATTATCGAGGGTGTAACCGTTTCCGAGGCCGGATAAAACGTCTAACTTTTCTCCCGGTTTTTTCATTGAAAGTTTCTCCGTCCCCTTGCCAACGACCTTATATATCATCGTGAGCGCATCGCGCGAAAAATCGCAGACGGAAACGGGGCGGCGAAGATACAGTCCGTCGATCTTCACGTTTACGAACTGCCCCGCGCGGGTTATATCCGACGCGTCGCCCGAAAGCGTTATTTTATATACGGAAGGCGCTATCGGAATATTTTCGGTTATTTCAAAATAAACTCTTTTCATGTCAACTGTCTATGGTGGATATGGTCAACGTGGTTTCTTCCAACACGTCGAGCAACACTCTCACGGTGTCGAGAGAGGTGAACATCGTAACGTTGCTCTCGGTGGCGCACTTTCGAATCTCGTGCCCGTCGGAAGTCTGGCTGACCGAACCGACCTCGCTGGTGTTTATTACGTAGGCGATATGCCCCTGCCTTATGGATTCCTTTATTTCATCGCTGCCGTCGCTCAATTTTTTCAAAACGCGCGTTCTGATGCCGTTTTCTTTGAGGAAGGTTGCGGTACCGCTCGTCGCCTCTATATTGAAGCCGAGGTTATAAAACCGCTTTATAAGGGGCAAGGCCTCCTCCTTGTCGTTATCGGCAACGGTAACGAAAACCGTTCCGTAGTTCTGCAGTTTTGTGCCCGCCGCCTGTAACGCCTTATATAAAGCCCTGTTTAGTTTGTCGTCGTAACCTATCGCCTCGCCGGTGGATTTCATTTCGGGCGAGAGGTAAGCGTCCAGCCCGCGTATCTTATTAAACGAGAAAACGGGCACTTTTACGTACCAACGCTTCTTTTCTTCGGGATAGATGCCGAATATCCCCTGTTCTTTCAGCGTCTTGCCCATGATAACTTCCGTCGCTATATCGGCAAGGCTGTAGCCGGTGGCTTTTGAGAGGAACGGCACCGTCCTCGACGAACGCGGGTTCACTTCTATTATATAAACTTTTTCGTTTTTGTCCACTATGAACTGTATGTTGTAAAGCCCCTTTATCCCTATGCCGATGCCGAGTTTTTTCGCGTACTGCAATATAACGCCCTTTACTTTGTCCGAAATGGAGAAGGCGGGATATACGGAAATACTGTCGCCGGAGTGTATCCCCGTCCGCTCTACGAGTTCCATTATGCCCGGAACGAAAACGTCTATCCCGTCGCAAATGGCGTCGACTTCCACCTCTTTGCCTATCACGTATTTATCTACGAGAACGGGTTTGTCCTCGTCTATTTCAACCGCCGTTTTAAGGTAGTGGCGGAGTTGATCTTCGCTCGCAACTATCTGCATCGCCCTGCCGCCGAGAACGAAACTCGGGCGGACGAGTACGGGGTAACCTATGCGCGCCGCCGCCTTCACTCCGTCCTCTATCTTCGTAACGGCGCATCCTTCCGGCTGGGGAATATCCAACTTTTCAAGCAGTTTCTCAAAAAGTTCTCTGTTTTCGGCTTTATCTATCGCGTCGCAATCCGTGCCGACTATCTTCACACCCCTCTTCATAAGCGGATCGGCGAGGTTTATCGCCGTCTGCCCGCCAAGGGAAGCGACCACGCCTTCCGGCTTTTCGAAATCTATTATCGCCATAACGTCCTCGGGCGTAAGCGGCTCGAAATACAGTTTATCCGCGGTAGTGTAGTCGGTGGAAACGGTTTCGGGGTTGTTGTTTATTATTATCGCCTCGTAACCTTCCCGCTTTATCGTCTGCACGGCGTGAACGGTGGAATAATCGAATTCCACTCCCTGCCCTATGCGTATCGGCCCCGCGCCGAGAACGAGAAGTTTCTTTTTATCGGTCAAACGCGACTGGTTTACGCATTTTTTATCCGTCTGGTTGAGATAGGTTGAATACAGATACGCTATGTATTTACCCGTATGCAGGGTATCCACCATTCTGAAAACGGGCGTTATCCCCTCTTTTTTTCTCTTTCTGCAAACGGAAAGTTCGTCGGTATTCCATATCTTCGCAATAGCCTTATCCGAAAAGCCGAGTACCTTCGCCGCCTTCAGCGCGGCGGTATCGCCGACCTTTTTTTCGAGTATCTTTTCCATCTCCGCTATGCGAACGAGGCTTTCGAGGAAAAGCGGCGTTATCATCGTTGCTTTATAAATTTCTTCCACGCTCGCGCCGAGGCGGATAAGTTGCATTATCGCGAAAATGCCGTCCGCGCGGAACTCCCCGACGTAACGGAAAAGTTCTTCCTTCGTCTTTCCTTCGAACTTCGGCAGGTACAGGTGATCCGCGCCTATTTCGAGCGAGCGCACGGATTTGAGCATACATTCGTCGAGCGTGGAGCCTATGCCCATAACTTCGCCCGTCGCCTTCATCTGCGTGCCGAGCGCGTTGGAAGCGGAAGTGAATTTATCGAACGGGAACCGCGGGAATTTCGCCACTACGTAATCGAGGGAAGGTTCCGTCGCCGC
>JAFTDZ010000252.1 GCA_017453885.1 Clostridia bacterium | reverse complement strand
ACCTGTTTTTCGATCGTTTTACGGAAATTATCGTCCGCACTTTCCAAAAAGCCGAGAACGGTATCGTTATCGTGCGTACCCGTATAATATACGCAATTTTCGCGGACGTTCCAAGGAAGATACGGATTTTTGAAGTCCCCGCCGAAGGCAAACTCCAGAACCTTCATATTCGGAAAACCCGTCCTTTCGAGCAGGCTTATAACTCCGTCGTCTATCACGCCGAGGTCTTCCGCTATAATGTTGCGCGCGTCGATACCTTCAAAAATTTTTTCGCCGGGCGCTTTTACCCATTCGCCGCCGCGCGCGTCCGGCGAGCCGGCGTTGACGGACCAAAATCTGTCAAGCCCTCTGAAGTGGTCTATACGGACGTAATCATATACCGATAATGCGTGTTTCAGGCGACTTTTCCACCATTTATACCCATTCTCGCTCTGGCGGGAATAGTCGTAAACGGGGTTACCCCAAAGTTGCCCGTCCTCACAAAAGTAGTCGGGCGGCACGCCCGCTACCTTTACGGGGCGAAGGTCTTCGTCGAGAAGAAAAACGGACTGTTCCACCCATGCGTCAACGCTGTCCGCCGCGACGTAAAGCGGAAGATCGCCTATTATCTTAACGCCTTTGCCGTTGGCGTATTTCTTCAATTTAGTCCATTGATCGTAAAATTCGTACTGCAGGAACTGCCAAAACAGAATTTCTTCCGCATTTTCCAGCCGGAATTTCTTCATCGCCCTCGCATCGCGGCGCTTATATTCTTCCGGCCACTCGTAAAACGGAGCGCTGAATTTTTGCTTTAACGCCATAAAACACGCGTAATCGGCATATTTGCCGCTATTTACGAAACGGGTAAAGCCCTCGTTTTCAACATCGAAGCGTGAAAAGGCGAGCCGCAGCGCGGGGTATCTTTCGCCGTATAGTTTTCCGTAATCTATCTCAGCGGATTTGTCGATATTTTTCTGCAACTCGCGCTTGGTCAGAAGCCCTTTGCGGTGAAGAATTTCAAGATCTATAAAATACGGGTTGCCTGTCCTGTCCGAACACGATTGATAGGGCGAGTCTCCGTAACCCGTCTGCACGAGCGGCAGGACTTGCCAGTACTTCTGCCCCGCCGACTTCAAAAAATCGACGAACAGATACGCCCCCTCTCCCAAAGAACCTATTCCGTATTTACTCGGCAATGCCGATACCGGCATCAATATCCCTGCGCCTCTCTTCATAAACAAAACTCAAAAACGCCCTTTATCTCACATTAAACGCTTATTTTCTCTCTTTTCTCCGCAACGACGCCGCGATGAATTCGGCAAAAACGGGGTGCGGCTTATTCGGCCTTGACAAGAATTCCGGATGGTATTGAACGCCAACGTAAAATTCGTTCGCGGTGTATTCGATCACCTCTACGAGTTTATCATCCGGCGAAGTTCCGCTAAACGCAATACCGTGTTCTTCAAAACTCTTGCGGTATTCGTTGTTGAATTCAAAACGGTGGCGGTGACGTTCGCCTATCAGTTCCTTTCCGTAAATTTTACGGAGCAATGTACCTTCCTTGACCGCGCACGGATAAGAGCCGAGGCGCATAGTCCCGCCCATCTGCACGCCGTACTGGTCGAGCATAAGATCGATAACGCAATGCTCTCCCTTCGGATCGAATTCACGAGAGTTCGCCTCGGAAATGCCGAGAGCGTTCCTCGCAAATTCTATCGCCGCGATCTGCATTCCGAGGCATATACCGAAGTACGGAACGTTGTTTTTTCTGCAATATGCCGCGGTGGTTATCATTCCCTCTATCCCGCGGTCGCCGAAACCGCCGGGCACGATTATACCGTCGCACCCGTCGAGAACTTCCGCAACGTTGTCCGCTGTTATCTTTTCGGAATCTATCCATTTTATATCGACCGTACAATCGTTGTAATAACCTGCGTGATGCAGGGCTTCCGCAACGGAAAGATACGCGTCGTGAAGTTGAACGTATTTCCCCACGAGCCCTATAGTTATTTCTTTATCCGCATTCTCTATTTTTTCAAGCATCGCGTTCCATTCAGCCATATCGAGCGCGCCCGCGTCAAGGCCGAGTTCGCGGCACACTATTGCCGAAAAGTCTTCTTTTTCAAGCATTATCGGGGCGGCGTATAGTACGGGCAGCGTAAGATTTTCAATAACGCAATCGCTCTTTACGTTGCAGAACAAGGCGATCTTCTGCTTGACGGAAGACGGCAACGCCTCGTCGCAACGGCACATTATAATGTCCGGATTTATACCCATTCCCTGTAATTCTTTAACGGAATGCTGCGTGGGTTTGGACTTGAATTCGTTCGAACCCGAAATATACGGCACGAGCGTAACGTGGATATAAAGACAATTTTCCCTTCCTACGTCGAGAGGTATCTGACGTATCGCCTCGAGAAAGGCTATGCTTTCAATATCGCCTATCGTGCCGCCTATCTCCGTAATGACCACGTCCGCATCGGTCTTTTTACCAACGCGGTAAATAAAATCTTTTATCTCGTTGGTAATGTGCGGTATCACCTGCACCGTTTCTCCGAGATATTCGCCGCGGCGCTCCTTCTGCAAAACGTTGTTATATACTTTACCTGTGGTGAGATTTGAATATTTATTCAAATTTTCGTCAATAAAACGCTCGTAATGCCCGAGGTCAAGGTCGGTTTCCGCCCCGTCGTCGGTAACGAAAACTTCCCCGTGTTGATATGGGCTCATCGTGCCGGGATCGATATTTATATAAGGGTCCAACTTCTGCGCGGCAACCTTAAAGCCCCTGTTCTTTAGCAGTCTGCCCAGACTTGCCGCAGTTATGCCTTTACCGAGACCGGAAACCACCCCGCCGGTAACAAAAATATACTTCGTCATATCCGTGTCCGTCCTTAATAAAAATACGCTAAATATTATAACGCAACCAAACCGTTCTTGTCAATTAAAATGCGGAAATTCAGGGCATATTTTTACACGTTTGCATATAATAATATTTGAAATATCATTGACTTTATTCTCTCTATATGGTAAAATATTTATATAATTTATAAAAAAGGAGTTTTGCAAAAATGAAAAAGTTAACTGTGTTAATCGTGGTTTCGTTGCTTGCGCTATCCATGCTTCTGGGCGTGGCGGCATGCGGCGACGTAAACTGGAACAACGGCAACACACTTTCGTCGGAAACCGCGTCCTCTACGGACGGCGAAGTATCCGCCGGCCCTTCCGAGGAAGAAGTTGCCCACCAACAAGCCGTTCAGAATTATAACCTCGCGGTAGAAAGCGTTCAGTCGGCAAACGACGGCAACACCGTTTATAAAACCGACAAAGATGGCGAATACGTCCTCGATGAAAACAATGAAAAGGTAGTTGCCTATAACGTTTTCACCAAAACGTCGCTCGCCGCATTCAATGCCGAAGTTGCCGATTATCTCGAACTTGACGTTGAAACCGCCACGACCGACGAACTCAACGCCGCTACCGAGGCTATAGCGAATGCCGCTATCGAAACCCTCGTCACGGTAGAATCGGTCATCGACGCCCGTTTAAGGAACGCCATCGCCGCCCTTCACCTCTATAAAGAGGATGCGACGGGAAACGTTATTTATTACAGGTGGGATGATACCGTTGATGACGTAGTAATATGTAACGCAACCGATGAAGGCGCTTATACCGAACCCGACAAAGGCGTTGAAAGAATCGATTATCAAGACGTAGATGGCGTTAAAACCGCAACTTTTGTTCTTATCGAAGATCAGTTGGACGTTTTGCTTATGAAGTTTATGGAAACCGGCGTTCTCGACGTGTTTAACAACGACTTTACCGATTTAACAAAGGTCATTTTCAAATTCGACTATAACGACGAACCTTACGAATTCGAGTATGCTACGAATAACGGAATGTATCTGGCGGCAGGTCTTTTGGCTGTTTGCGCAGGTATGCAGGAACAGATAGTAGCCGCGTTGGAAGGTTATGACGTTGATATTAACAGCGTTGTTAAGACTATGAAAGATAAAACCTTTGACGCGATAAAAGGTTCCGAATGTATGGCGGATCTTACCGTTTCTAACGACGAATACACTTACACGGCAACGTTCAAAGTAGTATTTACCGATCCTACGGTTTCAAATACACCCGAACAGGAATAATCGGTTTACAATTTTAATTTACGAATTCGCCCCGCGGCATTCTGCCGCGGGGCTTTTCTTCTATTGTCATCTTGTGGGAGCGTAGCGACCGAAATATCTCTGTACTTTAACAGACTTACTGCTTTAACGCATTTGTAATTACTTCGCTAAAGTATAGAGATTCTGACGCGATCGACGGCTATGCCGTAACGATACGCTATTCCGTCGCTACGCTCCTTACACAGTATTCAGAATGACAAGTTGTTTCGTCATCTCGAGCAAGCGTAGCGCGTCGAGAGATCCGGCATTTTTATTTATAACAACCGGATTTCTCCGCTGTCGGTCGAAATGACGAGGAAAAAACTTATTCGGAATGACATACCTGTCCTTCCCTTGCACAGGGCGGGCGTATACGAAAAGCGGTCGGCAACACCCGACCGCTTTTCATCTTTCCTTATTCGGTAATACCGAGTTGTTTACTATAACGTTCGATAAGTCCTAATATTTCATCAAACGTTATCAAGCCTTTACCCACGGAAACTTTCAGGTACTGCGCATTGAACAATT
>JAFTDZ010000251.1 GCA_017453885.1 Clostridia bacterium | reverse complement strand
TTTCTTGACCGATTTCAGATAATCTCCGCCGAGAACGCAGATTTTGCCGTTTATTATTATCTCGGTACAACCCGTGAAGCACACTATGCTCCTGATGAGTAACGCAATGCCCTCGGCGCTTCTTTCCGCAGCGGTTCTCTCTTTCTCCGCTCCTTCGGAATAAGCGCGTAAAAAACTTTCGTAAGATTTCGGCGCGTTTACCTCGTACCCGCACTCGCGAAGCATGGCGTTTATACTGCAGATGTCTTCGTAAATGTAGTTTTTTCCTCTGTACGATACGGGGGCTATACCGAATTCCGCGGCAAACCCGCTTGCGCTTTCAAAAGCCTCGCCGCCAAGCCACAACGCGCCGCCGGTTCCGAAATCGTTATATATAAGCGCGCTGTCGTTTTCTCTCCCGCCGTATTTTTTTTCGGCGAGCATATGCAGAGAAGCGTCGTTCGCGACAACGGTTCTTATATCAAGGGAATTTTCAAAATATTCCTTTATTTTTATATCGTGAAGGCCGCGGTATTTATATGCCGCCTTGCGGACCTCGCCGGTGAAGGCGTCTATCTTGCCCGGAACGCCTATACATATACATTTCGCGCCGCCGCCCACGCTTGAGATCATCTCTTTCACCTGTTCCGCAACCTTATCGAGAACGCTTTTGGTGATGATTTCGCAATCGGATATTTCACTTGACAAAACCGTGTTTTTCGCAAAATCGGTCAGTCTTATTATAATGTCGTTCGAAGAGAAATCCACGCCGACTACGTGGGTAAAATCCTTGTTTACGATAAGATCCACCTTTTTTCTGCCGCGGGCGTTAGTTACGATTTCACCGCCCTCTTTAACGAGCCCGATACCGAGGAGTTCGTCCACGATTTTCGTCAGCGCGGGATTGCTGAGCCCCGCGCTTTCGGCAAGATCCGAGCGCGAACCGCTTTTGCCGAAAAGCAGTTGCATAACGAGCCTGATATTGCTGTCTCTTACCACGGAAGGCGTCTGCCCCGTCTGTTTGGTCATTTTACACCTCTCATTGCCGAGCAGGCGTTAAGCGACCGCTCAGCGGATTTTAAGTGAAACGTTGTCGTATATCACGTTTCCGTTCGCCTTAAGGCTGATAACGATATAATCGCAACCTTCCGGCGCAATGATTTGTTTTGTGAATTTATTATAATCGGAAGAATCCACGTCTAACCTGTCGGTAGATAAAATACTTCCGTTTCTCGCATAATAAGTCACTTCTATACAGCCCGTACCCGCCGCGTACGCCGACAGATCGTATTTGAATCCGCCGTATACCGCGGTTATCTTCTGCGACGCGTATTCGCTTCCCGAAAGGCTGAGCGCGTTGTTGCCCGCATAGGCTCCGCCCGTTATTCTTCCGCCCTTCCACGCCTCGGCGTTACCCTCAAACGTGCCGTTTGAAATATAATCGGCAGAAGGCATGGCAACAGGATAAGACGGGTAATTTTTAACGTCCGCCTCGTATCCGCCCGGCACGGGCCAACTTTCCTCCGCGGGCTGATCAAACGGAACGAAGGAGAACCAATCGATCATCATGTAATCGACTTCGAAATCCGGTTGACCGCACCATGCGTTGGGGAGCCATACCCCCATCCAGAACAAGCCCTTTACGGAAGGCACGTTCCTCGTTTCGGAATGCGTGAGAACGCCGTCAACGTAATAATCGACGCGCGGCGCCGGATACGTGTGCCAATCGAAACGGTAAAGGTGCCACTTTCCGTCATTCGCGGGAGAGGCGGTAAAGTTTCCGCTCGAAGTGTAACTCGTTTCGGAAACCCAGTTTGTGTTGAGAACGCGGTCGTAACCTATTTCTCCGCCGCCGGGCGTTCTGTGCCCGGGCAATTCTATATCTATCTCGTGGTTATCGCGTCCGCCGCGACCGTAATAATACGTCCAGAGCGCATTGCATGCGCCGAGGCGCGGCATAACTTTCATAGCAACCGAATAACTTCCGGTACCGTAAGTTTCCCTCGTAATAACCGCGGCGCCGGAGAGAGGAATATCCGTTGAATATCTTCCCTGCGCTTTCAGCAGGAGAATCCCGTCCGCCGTGTAAGATACGTTTTCGGTTTTGCAACCCTGATAATCGGCAAGCCCGCCCCAGGTCTGCGTGGAAATATACCATCTGTCCGCATTGACGCCCGCGCGGAAATCGTCTACAAGATATTTATCCGGGGCTTGTATCCTGCCGTTTGAAAGGTATACCGGCGCGCCGGAATAATTTTCGAAATCGACGGGAACGAACGGACCTTGCGGAACGGGAGGATCCGGCGTAACGGGCTCGACCGGCCCGATCGGCTCGGGCTCTATATCCGTTCTGTCAACCGTAAAATTCAATGCGGCATACTTGCTTCTATCCTTTGCGGAAACTACCGTAAGCGTAAAAACATACCCCTCCGGCACACCCGCCGCCACAGTGAGAACGTAATCGGCGCCGTTTACGGTAACGAAGTTTTCGGCTTCGTCGATTATAAACATAACGTTGCGGTCTTTCGTGCCGGTAACCGTTACGTCAAGCCCGAAACTCACGCCTTCCGCTCCGCATTCGATAACTCCGTCGTTACCGATCGAAACGGTTATGTTTTCAACTGCGGAAATATTTCCTTCCCCTCCGCTTTCAGCGCCGTATCCGCATCCCCCAAAGATAAAAGCGGAAACACATAACAGCGCGAAAAGGCAAACAATTTTTCTCTTAATCATTTTATTATACTATATTTATAGGATTTTATCAAATATTTTTTTAACTATTTTAAGTAATTGATTTTTGTTTCGCCCCGCATTTTATGCGGGGCGAAACAGTTACCGGGTATTTCAGTTGTGTTTAAGGGCGGGATATTCGCCGTCAACTATCGTCCATACATCGCTGTCCCATCCGGTAAAGGTGGAAGCGGTTTTAAGAACGGAAGTTTCTTCGCATTTCGCATCGAGCGCGGCGTCGGCTGCGTTGAGCGCGTTTACGATGGTGGTAACGGTCTTATCGACGTAGCAGTCGGTTATTGTGCCGCCTTCGTTATTGTTGCAGGCTATGCCGGCCTTGGTGGAAAGAGTCGAAGCGTCTTCGTTTATCTCTATTTTCGCGAGATTTATGCAGTTTTTGATAGTTCCGTAGTTATCGAACGCTATACCGGCAACCCAAACGCCCGTGCACATTATTTCGCCTTCTACTATAACGTTTTCGATAGTGCCGCGGTTTACGGAAGTGATAGCCGCGGAAGCCGCGCCGACGTACAGACGTCTGTCGCTGGTAACTACTCTAAGGTTCTTCACCACGCCGCCTGCTCCGATCTCCTTAAAGATGCCGAAGTTTGCAGCCGCATTGCCGCCCTGAATGTTGTTGAGGGTATAGCCGTTGCCGTCGAACGTGCCGGTAAAGGCGGTATTTGCGGCGGCGCCGATATTTTCATTGAACCAACCTTCCATCTCAATATCGTTTTTGAGACGGTAGTTCTTCGCGAGGTCTGCGGGGTTCGTGGTGGTGGTGAGCGCTTTGAGTTGGGCGAGCGTGGAAATTTCAATGATCTCCTCTACGTTGGCCCTGTTTACGGTAAGCGTTATGCTTGCGGTAAGGTCGGTTTTTTCTACGGAAGTGACCGTTACGGTGAAAGTTGCGCCGTCGGCAACCGCGTCGGAAAGAGTTACGAGGCCGGTTTCGCTTAACGATACGCCCGCTACGGCCGATTGTAGCGCAAACGTAACGGCGGTGTTTTCAAGGTTTTTAATAACGTAATTTATTTGAAGAGTTCTCTGCTGCTCAACATTGTAATCGAGATATTCTTCGGTGTTGGTTATAGATATGGTAGCGAGCGGCGCGGGAGCGACGAATCCCTCGTGTCTGAGCATCGGGTAATATCCGTCCACAAAGCACCATACGCTTTCATCCCAACCCGCCTCTATGAAGTTGGCGGGATTTTTGAGCCATTCTTCGCTCTTCTGAATGTTGGGGTTCTGCTGTTTCTGCCAACCGATGGCGCAGTTTCCGGCGGTGTTGAGGAAGTAACTGTTGGTTACGGTATTCTCGTTCGCGCAAACGAACGAAGCGCCGTGAGTGCCGCCCTCCGCAACGGTTACCTGACCG
>JAFTDZ010000031.1 GCA_017453885.1 Clostridia bacterium | reverse complement strand
TAAACGCGCCGATAGGCAAAGTATTCTCCGCTCTCCGCGCCTGAAATCATTTATCATTCACGTTAAAAGTCCCGCAAAACGCGTGTTTTACGGGACTTTCGCCTTTTACGAACGTATTCGGCTTCGTTTTTTTATTTATATAATTGCTTTTATTTTAATTATTTATCGTTTTTTGGTTTTTGCGATTAAAGTATTTACCGTACTTTCAGAAACAGGCGTTAAAAACTTTACGTTTTTTACTACGCACGGGCTATATATAGCATTATTCAAATAATCGATCCCAATAACCGCATATCCTACTATCTTTTCGTTTTCCCTTTTTATAACGTCAATGTAATAACGGTGTATTTCTTTCGAGGCAGGCATATTATGGTCGTTCCAGTAAAAGGTTTCGTTTGAATTCACTTTAATTGCTTTTAATCCCGATCGCCAGTTAAACTCACCTTGCTCGGCATAACATTCAAAGGAAATATTTTTATTTGAACACTCAAAAGTTATTCTGTTATTCTCTACCCCCGAAGTGGCAAACCATATTTCAAATTTTACCGTAACGCTGCTATCGTAAGTTCAACATCGCCCGAATTTATCGAACACCCAGCGGGGATAAAAAGCGCGAGGCAAAATATTCCCACAAAAATCATAGTCGTAAATCTTTTCATAAAAAAATCTCCTTATAAGAAAATAATACCATATTATACGGTATTTGTAAATAAAAAACGCTCAAATTTCACAAAACTTTCGTAATGATGATTATAAAATCAACAAAAGGCACTCAAAATACCGGATAATTTTTCGGTTAAAATTCGCACGTCGGCTGAAGGGGCCGACGGGCGGAAAACGAAAGAAAAAGGCGGCTTTTATTAAATATAACAAACCGCCCGCAAGGTTTTTATTTCTTTTTCTTTTGTTGGTTTATCCAGACCTTCATCGCAAATTTATGCGGAAGTATCTTCATAAAAAACGCGCGGAACCTGTCTGCCGAGCCTACGACGGAAACGTCCTTTCCCCTTTTCATATCGCGCAGAGCGCGCGCTACGACGTCTTCCGGCTTGTGATACTTATCTATCCGCGTGACCACCCGGTTTTCGGTAACGGCCCTGTCGAAAAATTCCGTCTTTACCCAGTACGGGCATACGGCGAGAACTTTTATTCCCCGCGGCTTCAGTTCGGCGTTGAGCGCGCGGCTGAAACTTAAAACGAAAGCCTTCGTTGCCGCGTAAACGTTTATATACGGCACGGGCATAAAGGCGGAGTAGGAATCGAGTTGGTATATCTCAGCCCCTTCCGACATATACGGCAGGCAAACGTAAGTAACCGCCACGTAAGCCTTGACGTTGAGATCTATCATATCGTCGTACACTTCGAGCGGCACGTTCGTAAATTCGTCGAACTTGCCGTAACCGCTGGCGTTGACCAAAGTTCTGACGTCGGGTTTTAACTTTTCGAGCAACGCCGAAAGTTTATCTACGGAATCCTTTTCGGTAAGGTCCATCGGCACGGCGCGAACTGCCGCGCGGACTTCGTTTTGCAACGCTTTCAGCCTGTCTTCCCTGCGGGCTATAACCCATATCTCGTCGTATTCATGCGCCTTGTCGAGAGCGAGAACGAACTGCTTGCCCATCCCGCTCGACGCGCCCGTTATAATAGCGATTTTCATAAAAACCCCTTAAAACGCATATTATCGCGTTATATTATTCGCACACCGCGGCGTTTGAACTCCTGCTTGAGTTCCTGCGGGAAGTATTCGTCCACCACGAGTACGTCGATATTTTCCATCTTCGCGAAGGTGTAGGAAAGGGACTTGCCGAGTTTACTGCTGTCGAGGAGCATCACCCTCTTTTTAGCCCTGCTTATCACGAAGGATTTGAGTTCCGCCTCTTCCCTGACCGCGCAGGAGAACCCGTCGCTGTAAGAATAGGCGGAAGTTGCCATTATAGCCACGTCGATATCGGACGAGGATAGGAAAAGTTCCGCCCTTCTGCCGCAGGTCGCCTGGTTGGTCTTTGAAAATTCACCGCCTACGATGGTTATCATCGGGTTGGTTTTGCCGGTGAGCTCCTGCGCGATGTTCAGCCCGTTGGTTATAATCTTGTAGCGTTTATCGGGAAGTTCCCGCGCGAAAAACGTGGTGGTGGAACCGCCGTCGATAAACAGCGTCTGCCCCTCGCCGACGAGCGAAACCGCCTTTTCCGCAATGCCCTGCTTTTCGAAAATGTGAAGGTTCGCCCTGTTTATAACGCCGCCCTCGGCGTATTTGGTGACCTCGGTAAGCGAGACAGCGCCGTTCTTCACGCGCATTACCGAACCGTGTTTTTCAAGTTCCTCTATGTCCCTGCGGATAGTCATAGAGGACACGTCCGGAAACTTCTCGTTCAGTTCCGCATAGGTCATTTTGCCGTTTATATCGAGAAACAGTTGTATCTGCTTTCTTCTCTCCTTGTTCATACACACCTCACGACTTAAATTGTAACAGATTCGTTAAAATTTTTCAAGTAAATTTATCGCAATAAATTTAAGAAAACCGCCCGCAAAAAAGCAGGCGGAAACATCTTCAGTCTATCAATTCTTTAATTTCATCGTCAACGGTGTCGTCGGGTTCCTCGTCCTTGGCGCTCTTTTTGAACTTTATCTCGTCAAGCGGGTAATCCTTATAAGTCCAGTCGCCCTTGTTTTCCATCTTCACGTGGACGGTGAGCTTCAACATATTTACGGCTACGACCGTGGCCTTCCCGTCGGGGCAGGTGACCTCGCTGCCGACCTTGGGCATCTTCTTGTAAGTTTCGCTGTAGTGGTTGTATTCGTACTCGAGGCAGCACATAAGCCTTCCGCAAAGCCCGCTTATCTTGGCGGGATTGAGCGAAAGCCCCTGCGTCTTTGCCATTTTGATGGAAACCTTCTTCACATCCGGCATACAACCGGCGCAGCAACATTCACGCCCGCACGGGCCGAGGCCGCCGAGCATTCTCGTTTCGTCGCGAATGCCTATCTGACGGAGTTCTATGCGTATATGGAAGGTTGACGCGAGATCCTTTACGAGATCCCTGAAATCTATCCTGCCCACCGCGCTGAAGTAAAACACCACTTTGCTGCCGTCGAAAGTAAATTCGCAGTCGATAAGTTTCATATTCAGCCCGCGCGCCGCTATCTTTTCGGAAGCGATCTTCATAGCCGCGGGGCGTTTTTCCTCGTTGGAGCGCACGCGTTCCTCGTCCGCCGCGGTGGCGCGCCTTAAAATGGGCTTTAACGGTTGCACAACGGAATTATCAGAAACTTCCTTCGGCTCTATGGTGACGGTGCCGTACTCTATGCCGCGGGCGGTTTCCACCACCACGCCGCTACCCTCTTTATAAAATTCGCCCTGCGGATCGAAATAATATACCTTGTGGGCGTGTCTGAATTTTATTCCTACAATTTTTGCCATCTGTAATTCTCCTCTAACAGAGCGAACAATAATCTGTCCGCAAGCATAGTCTGGTTGGCGTACCCCTCGAAAGCGGCGGTTACCTCGTCGAGAACGCCGAGAAAGGTAAATAGCGCCCCCTGCCTGTACTTTTCCGCGATCGCGCTTATCTCGCCCGCCTTTGCGGAATTTACGATCATATCCGCGCGGCCTTCCTGAACAAAGATAACGTCGCGCATCACCACGCGCATCGCCGAGAGAAAAGTTGAAAATTCCTCTCTCGTCTTTTTTATCAATTTGCCCGAATAATACGCGATATCGCGGCTTTTCTTCATATTTTCAAGCAGTGAAACGCACTCGCCGACGGAAAGGGAAACGGCGTCGTTTTCGTAAAGAGATTCCACTTCTCCGGGGCGGCCGTCGCACAGGGCGCAAACGGTTTTCAGTTTGGCTTTATCCGCAAATCTTCCCTCGAACTCCGCGTAGATCTCCTCTGCGGAAAAGAGAGGTATCTCCAACCGTTTCACCCTGCTCTTTACCGTGGGCAAAAGCGTGTAATCGCTCGTTGCGGAAAGTATAAGGCAAACGTTTTTCGGCGGTTCTTCAAGCGTTTTGAGAAGTTTGTTCTGCGCGGGCAGGTTCATCTTTTCCGCGCCCGCTATGGCGAAAACCCTTATATCCGCCTCAAGCGGCTTGACGTAACACTTTTCCGAAACGATAAGGTCGATGCCGTCGGCGGTTATCTTCTCGCCCTCTTTGGGGTAAAATTCGCAGTCGGCGTAGTTTTCCTTTTCGATAAGTCTGCACGCCCTGCATTCGCCGCAACCGCCTTTTTCGCACATTATCAACTTGGCGAGCGCTTTGAGATACTCTCTCGCCCACGCCTCGTCACGCGTTACGATAAGGTATGAATGCGACGTCCTACCGCTCTCTTTATCCGCCGCAACCGCCCTGTACGCCGCGGTCTTGCGGAAAAACTTTTCGACCGTTTTCATCTGTCTATTATACCGCGCGCGTAAAGCGCCTCGACTATATTCGCGTGCGTCCGTTCGCGCGCGCCCATACACTCTATCTTAACTATCCTTTCGGGAAACTTTTCCGCCAGGGCAAGGTATCCGTCGTAAACGCGTTTATGAAATTCCATGCCGGCGGTCTCTATCCTGTCGCCGCTGTCCGCGCCGCCCTTGCGGGAAAACGCGTCCTCGGGCGAAATGTCGAGAAACAAAGTTATATCCGGCATACAGTTTTCAAACGCGTAACGGTTTGCCGCCGCAACAACTTCGTAACCGATGCCCCTCGCGTATGCCTGATATGCGAAAGACGAATCTATAAACCTGTCGCAAATAACCGTTTTGCCCTCGTTTAACGCGGGAATTACGCGGTTTTTGAGGTGATCGG
>JAFTDZ010000250.1 GCA_017453885.1 Clostridia bacterium | reverse complement strand
GCCTTCCCCGCGGTTATGCTCGCGCAACTTGCCGGAAGGGGCGTATTTCTCGCCTTAACGGCTGTTTTCCAAAGCGTAAGCGCGCTGAAATTCGCCACCGTTTGGTCGCAGGTGCAACAGGGCGGACTCGGGCTTTTCATTCAGGCGCTCGTCGTTCCGCTCGTAATAATAGCCCTGCATTCTCTCGTTTACGGCAATAGAAATGAATGATATATCCCGTGCGAAAAAACTGCTTGCGGGCAGTATCACCTGCGTTCTCGTAAGGGGTGAGGAAATTTACCTTTCCGAAAGATCCGGCATAGCCCCAATGATGGGCTTTATCGGGAGCGAAATCGATCTTGCGGGTTTTTCCGCCGCGGACAAAATAGTGGGAAAGGCGGCGGCAATGCTCTTTGTAAAGGCGGGCGTTCGCGAAGTTTACGCCGAAGTTCTGAGCGTGAAGGGAAGGGAATTTCTCGAAAGCCACGGCGTAAAGGTAGAATTCGGCGCTCTCGTCGAGCGGATAATAAACCGCGCGGGAACAGGGCAATGCCCTATGGAGGAGAGCGTGGAAAATATTTCCGACGCGGAAACGGGTTATTCCGTTCTGAAGGAAAAGATCAGTTCGGCAAGAAACAACGACGGTAAACTTTAGTGATAAAAAGTATAAACTATAGTGATAAAAGTGCGGCCCCGCGAAAACAAATTCGCGGGGCCGTTAGTAATATAAACAGGTCGTTTATATGCGATAAAGGCGGTTTATGCTATTTTCGTCACGTTCATTGTCACGGTGTTATAGGTTATAGCCGCTTCCTCGCTCAGATCGAGCGCGAGCGTCGCTCCGGCAGGGGCGGATACGATAACGGTTTTTGAAATATTGCCGGTAGCCGCGCCCGCAACGCCGTAAGCGGTAGATTGAGGCAGAGCCGCGCCGTTCATTTCGATCAACGCCGCGGGAGCGGTAGTAGAGCCCGTGGCAACATAATTTGCGCCGAAAGCGACGAGATAAGTTCCCGCGGTCAATAACGTCAGCCCGCCGACCGCCGCATTATACGCCGTATCCGTTTGCGTAGCGGGCATAAGCGTAGCCGTGGCGAAAACGGGAACCGCGCCGGTAGCCGTGGCGGCATGAAGCGTTGCTGCGGTGAGAGCGGCCGCTCCTGCCGGACCGGGAACGCCCTGCGGCCCTTGCGGGCCGACGGGGCCCTGTAAACCCATCGGGCCTTGAGGGCCGCGCGGGCCGGTAGTGCCGGTAGGGTAAACGATAACGCGGTCGTAATTATTTCTGCAACAACCGCCGAAGAAAAAATTTCTGTTAAAACAAGCCATAATATCCTCCGTAAAAACAAGCGAAAGGTTTTACCTTTCCTTATATAATATGCCGGCGCCGCCGTTTTTGTCCGCGCTTGAATTTTTTTGCGGAATATGATATAATAAAAACGATAAAATATAAGGGAGGAAATTATGCGGAACATAAAAATAGTTTTTCACTCGCCGTTCGGCGTGTGCGAGAGAATAGCCGAAACCGTCAAAAACGGAATAGTAAGCAGTCATCCGGAAATGTCCGTCACCTCGTTTTCTCTTGCCAAGGCAGGGGAGAGGGCGACGGAAAAACCCGCCGACGGTTGCGATCTGCTTATCATCGTGTTCCCCGCCTGCGGGCGCGGCGCGCCGACCGAAGTTGCCCGATACCTCAAAAAAAGTGAGATAAAGGCCACTTTTGCGTCCGCAGTCTGCGCTTACGGAAAAGGGGATCCTATCTTCGCCCTGCGAAAAGTAAAGTATTTATTAAGGTCGAAAAACATTCCGCTCGTATCCGCTATGGATATACCCGTAGGGCGAATTACCCCGCGCGACGGGCGCGAGCCGACCGTACCGGAATTCGAGGCGTCGGCTTTCGCCGAAGGCACGATGATGAACGCGGACGTGGGCAAGAGGATAGTTCTGCGCGCTCAAACGCGTTCCGATACTTCCCGCCTGCACCTGTAACGCTCGGAGAAAACTGCGGATATGTAGCAAATTATAAGATCAGCGCCCTTTTTCTCACAAAATCAACGCTTTTTATCGGAAATTATCTTTGAAATTATCCAAACCTGAAAATGCTTCGGCATAGCGGAGAGCAGCCGCAGGGCAAAATTGCGGTTAAGGTTATAAACGTATTTCGGTCGTCTGCTCTCAACGGCTTTTTTCGCGAGGCGCGCAACCTTTTCGGGCGGAACGCTTTTGTTTTCCACGCTGTTTACCACGCGGCGGAACCTTTCCGCATTGCAGGGATAAAGTTCGGTTTTGTCGCACAATCTGTCGAGCGCGGCAGTTGAAACGCCGAGCAGGGACGTGCTTACCGCCCCGGGACGTATCACCGAAACTTTCACGCCGAGAAGATTTAATTCCATGCGAAGCGCGTCCGCATATTTTTCCACCGCGGTTTTGGTAATGCCGTAAATACCCGTAAACGGCAAAGGATCGAGCGGGGCAAGTTCGCTCGAAGTCAAAATTATTCTTCCGCCCTTTTCAAGTTGGTCGAAAAACGCCTTGTTTACGCGGTATGCGCCGAAAACGTTCACGCGGAAGATCTTTTCAAAGTCCGCGTCCGGCATTTCTATAAGTGAATCCATATTGTATATGCCGGCAAAATGAATGATGGCGCAAAACTTCAGCCCCGAAAATTTTTCCTTCGCGGTTTTCATTCCGTCGCTTGCCGAAAGGTCTGCTTTAGCGTAATTAACCCCGTTTATCTCGCAAGAATCGCATATATCGATTCCGTAAACGGCGTATCCGTTTTCCGAAAAAAGTTTTGCCGCGGCGTTGCCCATACCTCCGCACACGCCGCTTATAAGAATATTTTTCATAAATAAATAATAACACAACCCGGATAAAATGTAAAATATAATTGACAGCGTTATGCTTTATTTGGTAAAATATATTCGCAACATAATTTAATGAACAAAAGAATAGAGATTCTTCCTCGGCGAGCCTCGTCAGAATGACACCGTGCCGACCGTCATCTCGACCAAGCGACAGCGCATGGAGAGATCCGGCAAATATTATAGTAACAGCCGGATTTCTCCGTTCACTACGTTCAGTCGAAATGACGGGTAAGAGAGACCGACAAAAAGAATAGAGATTCTTCACAGGCGAGCCTCGTCAGAATGACAACGTCGAAACACGACAGTGGGGCAGCGGGCTACAGGTTTTCGCCCGCAAGCCTTGACCGTCGGTTTCTTCTCTTTCCCGCGGATAATTTTTCAAATTCTCCGCGGGAGCCCTGTTTGCAATGCGGCAAGTAACGCGAAAGGTTGCAAGTGTTCGCCTTTTCGCGTTCAAGCCGATTGCTCCTTTTTCCCGAAAACTTTTGTTCCAAAACTTTTCGGAAGCCCTTTCGGACGTTCGGTCGAAATGACGAAGAAATTGCTTTTTCTGAAAAATTACATATAAAAAGCATAGAGGTTTTACTGCTTCGCTCAAGATGACGTAGCATATCAAAACAAAAAACGCCCGCGGGGAATCGAAAAATCCCCGCGGGCGTGTATTTTTGACCAAATGAAAATTACCAGTCCTGACGGTCGCTTATTTTCACGTCGTCGTAATATTCGAAGTATTTCCGTTTGAAATCTTCGCGCTCTTTCTTTTTTTTGATTTTCTGTTTTTCTTCCTCGGAAAGGGGTTTCTTTACAGGTTCTTTCTTTTCTTCCATAACAAAAATATTGCGATAATGCGCGAAATAGGGGGTTATTTCCTTAAATAGACCATAAGGACGGCTATGTCCGCAGGGTTCACGCCGGAGATCCTCGACGCCTGCCCCAACGAAACGGGGCGTATCTTATCGAGTTTCTGCCGCGCTTCTATTCTCAATCCGTCTATCGAAAGGTAGTCTATATCCTCGGGCAGAAGTTTGTTTTCGAGTTTCTTCGCTTTTTCTATTTGCTCGATGCCTTTCGCAAGGTAGCCTTCGTACTTCGCGTCCGTCTCGCACGTTTCGATAACGTCCTGCGGGATCCCGTCGAAGGCGTTGAAATATTCTTTTATATCGTTTGCGGAAATTCCGCGTTTTACCATATCTTTATAGGAAATGCCACCGTTTGCGCTTTCGCCGCGCGCGGCTAAAAATTCCGCGGTGATTTTAGGAGAACGCATTTCTTCCATTTCCTCTTTACACTTCGCGAGAAGTTCCTTGCGCTTAAGGAAAATTTCATACCGCTCGTCGCTGACAAGCCCCGCTTTCCGCCCTTTTTCGGTCAGGCGGAAATCCGCGTTGTCCTGACGGAGAAGCAGG
>JAFTDZ010000249.1 GCA_017453885.1 Clostridia bacterium | reverse complement strand
GGCGGAAGGGCTTTTCGACAGCAACTCCTACCTCTCCCTTATGCCGGAGATCATACGGCGGGAAGAATTCAAGGGCGGGGCGGCGATGCTCGTGGGGTTCTCGTCGCTCACGCGGCAGGGAATGAATATAGTTAAAGCCCTCGCCGAAAGTATGGAAGAAGTATCTGTTTTCGCCCTCTCCGGCGACAATACGGAACTTTATACCAACGAACTTAAAGACGCGTTAATACGTGAAATAGGGGACTTTTCGCTCGTTGAGAGCGCGGAAAGTTACGGCGACGAACAAAACGCGATAATGAAATATCTGTTCGAGCCCACCTGTTTTTCCGCCCCGAAAACCGAAACGAAAAAGATATTTTTATACGAGGCCGCCGACCACGACGACGAGATAACCCGCATCGCCGCGCTGATAAGGCAGGCGGCGCTTTCCGGCGCGCGTTACAGGGAAATAGCGCTCGCAATAGGCGGGGCGGAGAGTTACAGAACCGCCGTCGCCCGCGTCTTCGCCGATTACGAAATACCGTATTTCATCGACAGCAGAAGAACGCTTTCCGCTCACCCGCTCGCAAACCTCGTCGTTCAGTACGTTACCGTAATAAAGGGCGGCTACCGCGCGGAAGACGTTATCGCCCTCGAAAAAAATCCGTATTTTCAAAGCGACAGGCGGGTTTCGGACAAGTTTGAAAACTTCTGCCTGAAAAACGCGCTGACCGCAAAACATATAAAAAACGGCCTGAATCTCACATTATCCGATAAAAGCGACTACGGGACCGACGAGGAAAACGAGATTTTCGAGAGCGAGAGGAACAGAATTTTGTCGTTCGACGTCGCCTGCCGAACTGTAGCGGACTTTGTTTCTGCCGCGGAAAATTTGCTTGAAAAGTGCCGCGCTTTTGAAAAGGCGAAGGAGTTTTCGGAAAAGTTGCGCGGCTTCGGCAATCATGCGGACGCCGCCTTTACCGAACAGGCTTACGAAAAGATAACGGGCGTTCTCTCCTCAATAAAGCGCATACTCGGCGGGGCGAAAACCACCGCCGCGGAGTTCAGAAGCGCGCTTACTTCCGGTTTTTCCGCCTGTAAAATTTCCGTTCTGCCGCAACTTTCGGACGCCGTTTACGTGGGCGATTATAAGGAATGCAAGTACCTCGGCCACAAGATACTTTTCGCCGCGGGGCTTAACGGAGAAGTTCCGTTCGCAAAGAGCGACACGGCTATTCTTACCGACCGCGACCTGACTAGGCTCGAACAGTTCAACTGCATTGTGGAGCCGAAGATACGCATCGTTAACCGCAGGGAGCGCGAAAACGTCGGCGCGGCGCTTTTGTCGTTCGGCGACAGGTTATACCTTTCCCGCTCCGCTACCGGCGCGGACGGAAAGCCCGCCGCGAAGGGCAGAATATTCGAATATTTCACGGCGATCTTTTCAAGGAACGGCAGGCCGCTTTCCGTGGAGACCTTCTCGGACGAGAGAAGGCGGGCGAGAGCGGACGAAAACTTCCTGCGGCACGCCGTTAAATACTACGGCGCGCCACGCCCCGCAATGAAGGAATTTTTATCCGGCTCGAAAGAGTTTAAGGAAGGGCGAGGAGATTACCTGATAGCGGAAACTACGTATATCAGCGCCTTGCAGGAAGTTTCGCCTTCGGAAAAGGAGCGCGCGGAAGGACTTTTGCGAACGAGCGGCAGCGAACTTGCAACCGCTATCGACGGCAGCGCCGAACTTATCATAGGCAACGATACCGTAAGCGCGTCCGTCCTCGAAAGTTATTTCGGCTGTCCGTTCGCGTGTTTTATGAAGTTCGGGCTGAAACTTGCCGAGAGGGAGGAAGGCGAGGTCAGGCGGAACGAGTTCGGCAATTTTTTGCACGGCGTGCTGGAAGATTACGTCGCCGTACTCAAAAAGCAGAACGAGAGCGGAGAAAAGATAATTTACGACAGAGCGACGAGCGACGCCGCCGTAAAGGAGATGCTCGATAAGCGCAAGAGCGAATTCCGTTACGCGCGCTATCTCTCGGCGGAAAAGTACGAAGCGCTTTTCGGCTATGTGGAGAGAGAGGCGAAAAGGGTTGCTTACGCGGTGTTTTGCCAACTTGCGGGTTCCGGCTTTTCCCCCGCGGAAACGGAAGCGAAATTCCGCGACGGCGCGAAATACCCCGCCGTTAAACTGAACACCTCTTTCGGCAGCAAAAAGGTGGTAGGCAAGATAGACCGCGTTGACAGGTGCGGCGACTACGTTAGGATAATAGATTACAAGACGGGCAAGATACACGATAAGACCGAGGAATTTTACACGGGCAACAGCCTTCAACTCTACCTCTATATGAACGCCTTTTTGCAGGGCGGGGGAAAGGCGGGCGGCGCGTATTACTTCCCCGTGAACGATAAATTTTCCGACGGGGAAGAAAACGTTTACGCTCTCCGCGGAAAAACTCTGCTCAAGGAAGAAGTGGTTTCCGCCACGGACGGCGGGCTTGACGGCGAGAACGATTACAGCGCCGTGCTCGACGTGAAGTTCAAGCGCAAGGACGGCGTACTGCGGCCTTCCGCCAACGCGAAGTCGCTTCTGGAAGAAAAGACGTTCGCCGCGTATCTCGATTACGCCGTGAAGATCGCCGAACGGGGTTGCGAGGAAATTTCCGAAGGGATAATCGCCCCGTCCCCCTACGAGGGGAAGTGCCGCAACTGCGCGTATTCGGGCGTATGCGGGTTTGAAGAAACGCGCGGCAACGTAAGAAAAGAGGACGGCATTTCGGACGAAACGATAGAGGAGGCGGTTAAAGAATGAATTACACGGAAGAGCAAAAACAGGCGATAATGCGTGATAAAGGCAACATTCTCGTTTCCGCGTCCGCCGGTAGCGGCAAGACGTTCGTAATGATTCAGCGCCTTATCCGCCTTATTTTGGAAGGAAAAACGAAGGTGTCTGACGTGCTTGCGGTTACCTTCACAAACCTTGCCGCGTCCGAAATGAAGGAGAAACTCGTTCGGGCGATAACCGAAAAGATAAACGCGCCCGATACCGACGGGGAAACCGCGGAAAGACTCAAGGCGGAACTTGCGGACGTACCCATGTCGGCTATTTCCACCTTTCATTCCTTCTGCAACGACCTTATAAAAAATTATTTTTACGAACTCGGGTTAGACGCGGGCTTTACGATTGCGGACGGCGTTCAGTCGGAAATGCTTCGCGGCCGAGCTATCGACGGGTTGTTCGAAAGGCTTTACGCCGAAAAGGACGAGAGATTATATAAGGCTCTGGAGATCTTCGTCCGATACCGCAGCGACGAATTTCTCAAAAAAACGGTGCTCGATCTCCACAAGTTTTTTGCGAGCGAGGCGTATCCTCAAAAGTCTTACGAACAAGCCGCCGCGATATATACCGAAAGCGGGTATGAAATAATAGAAGCCGCCTTTTTCTCACATTATCGGCAATATTTCAAGCGAATTTCAGCCGAACTTTCAGCCGTAAAGGGCGATCTTTCCGCCCTCGGCGCGGCAAAGTCGGAAGAGGCGTGCGACAACCTTATAAGTTATGCGGACGCGCTCTATAACTCGGAAGATATTTTCGCAATGTCAAAGACGGCGCAGTTCGTTGAACTGAAACTTCCGCCGCTTAAAGTTGCGGACGAATACGGTATTTCGGTAAGAGAGAGATTAAAGTCGCTGAAGGCGTCGCTTACGGGAGAGGCGAAGTACCTTTACGATTTGTTGGGCGATTCCGACAGGGAAAAGGAGCGGGAAAAACTCACCGCGATGAACGGAGCGGCGGAAGCGCTTTGCTTTTTGTGTTCGGCGTTCGACGGCGAATATTCCGCCCTGAAAAGAGAGGAGAACGTAGTGGATTTTTCCGACCTCGAACATTTTGCCCTCGCCCTTCTCGACAAAGACGACGTGCGCAAAACCGTTTCGGAAAAGTACGATTACGTGTTCGCCGACGAATATCAGGACACGAACAGGGTTCAGGAAGAAATTCTGAAACGCGTAGGCAAAGACAATATGTTTATGGTGGGCGACGTAAAGCAGAGCATTTACGCTTTCCGCGGGTGTAACCCGAATATTTTTCAGGACAAATTCGAGAGGTTTTCTGCGGGAGAGGGAACGGCGCTTACGCTTACTTCAAACTTCCGCAGCAGCGAAAGCGTACTCGAAGGCGTGAACGGAATCTTTTCCCGCATAATGACCGCGGAAACCTGCGGCGCGGATTATTCGGTTTCTCCTATGCGCGGCGGAAACGGCGAAAGGGGCGTTACAGAGTTGCGCGCGCTTCTGCCTGCCGAGAAGGAAAAGGGCGGTTTTTCCGCGAAAAAGGGGGTTTATAGCGTAAAGGCAAACCTTTCCGGAAATGCCGAGGACGAGGTTTTTAAGGAAGGGATACTTATTTCTGACCTGTTGAGGGAGATAACCTCGTCCGAATACGAGGACGAAAACGGGGTGAAGAGGAAGTATGAATTCGGCGACGTAGTTATACTTCTCCGCAGCATCTCCGGCGACCACGCCCGCAAACTTGCCGACGCGCTTACCGATAACGACGTGCCCGTAACTTCCGAACTCAAGCGCGACGTTACCGTCTATCCGGAAATACGGCACCTCGTTTCCCTTTTGCGCGTTATCGACTGCGCCCGGCAGGACGTTCCGCTCTGCGCCGTCATGCGTGGGCCGATAGGCGGCTTTACCGACATAGAACTTGCGGAAATAAGGCGCTATGCCGAAAAACGCGCGGCGGAAGAGAGCGGCGGGGAGAAGAAGTCCCCGATAACTTTTGCCGAGGCGGCAGATCTCTACCGTGAAAACAACGACGGCGAACTTGCCGGAAAGTTGAACGAATTTTTCGCTTATATGGAAAGGTTGCGGTTCCTTGCCGACTACGAGGGCGCGGGCGAGATCCTTTCCCGCGCGGTGCGCGAGAAGGACGTAGATCTGTACTATATGTCGCGCAGGGACGGCAGAAACCGCCTGAAACGCATAAATAAACTGATTTCCGAGGCGACGCGGGCGGAAAAACCGATAACCGTGAAGGAGTTCCTCGCGCGGCTCGATTCCGACGCGGACGAAGTTTCCGTGACCGAGGCGAGCGGGGGCGACGCGGTGCGTATAATGAGCATCCACTCGTCCAAGGGTTTGGAATTCCCCGTAGTTATCGTGGCAGGGCTGAACGCGCGGTTCAATTCTTCAGACGTAACGCGGGAAATAATAACGGACAGAGACTACGGCTTCGCGCTGAAAACTTACGACGCCTCCGCCATGAAGGTGGAAACGAATATCGTGTGCGAATTTTTGAAAAAGCGTTACCGCCTCGAGCGGGCGAAAGAGGAAATGCGCATTCTTTACGTGGCGCTCACGAGGGCGAAAAGCCGCCTTTATCTCACGGAAATCAACGGTAACGCCCCTTCCGAAGTCAGCGCGAGCGACGTTATAGGGGCGAGTTGTTACGCTAAAATGATACCGCTTGCGGCGCTTGAAACAAAGACCTTCGACGAGGGCGAACTTATCGCCGCGCGCGTTGAAAAATCGGCTAAAGAAGTAGTGGCGGGCAAGGTGGACGCCGCGCTTAAAGCAATAATGATAAAAAACCTTTCCTTCCGCTACCCGCACGATACGTCTTCCCCGGCAAAGAGTTCGGTCACCGGTCTGCTGGGCGGGGACGACGGCGAATACGTTAACGTGCTGTTTTCCGACGAGCCGGACGCGCGCACCGTCGGCGACGCGTACCACAAGTTTATGGAACTTGCCGATTTCGAAAAGCGCAGCGAGGGCGAGATAAGAGAGGAGAAGAAAGTTTTCGCCGAGAGCGGGCAAATGCCTGCTGAGTGGGCGGAACTCGTTCGGGAAGAAAACGTGGCGCGGGCGCTTGCCGCGGATTATTTTCACCTGCCGCACGCGGAGTATTTCAGGGAACTTCCGTTCGAGGCGCTTATCCCCGCGGAGATGATTTCCCGCGGGAGCGGTGACGACGTGCTCGTTCAGGGTGTTATCGACGTGCTTGCCTTCACTCCGGAAGGGATAAGGATAGCCGATTACAAAGTTTCTTCGAGAACGCCGGAAAGCCTGAAAAAACACTACGCAAAACAACTCGATCTGTACGCCTACGCCGCGGAGAAGATAACGGGCGTGAAGGTCGTTTCTAAAACGCTGTTCAACTTAAAGACGGGCGACCGCGTGGAATTGTAAATTTACGGGTATATGAAATCTCCGTTTCGGCAATAATCGAAGCGGAGGTTTTTAATATGTTTTCGGAAAGCGTTTGGAAGGTCCTCGGCGGAAGATATTTATATTACGGGTTCTTTTTTGCGGCGGCGTATCTTGCGGTTGCGGCGGCGGTGTATTTACTCGCGTCGTTATCGGTAAAAAACAATGCCGCGCGCGGTAAAAAAGAGGCGGCGTTCACGGCTTCGCCCGAACTCAAAACACGCGGAAAACGCGTGATAAAGGCGGTTATTTGCGAAACTCCGCTGCGGCGGACCGAGATGATAGCGATGCAGAATACGGGCGGGGAAGAAGTCCTCGGGGAAAAATACTTAAAGAGTTGCATAAGGCTGCTTAAGGGTAAAGATCTTGCGGAGTACGACGCGGAAAAACTTTCCTTGTGCGAAAAAAATCTTTCCTTTCCGCTCAAGGCGGATACCGCGGCGGATAAGAAAAAACTGTGCGAGGCTTGCGGCGGAATAATCACTTTGCTCGCAAAATACAAATAGAGCGTCACTCGGCGTTCAAATTTCAAAAAAAGGTGGTATAATATAGTTGACCGTTAAAAATTCTGCGCTGCCCGCGGGAGAATATTATGACGGCAAAAATAATAGGGAAAAAGGTAATTCTTCCGGCGTGCGCCGTGATGGAAGGGGAGAGGAACGTGGACGAAATAGTTTTCCTCTCGGCGGCGGAGTACAACGGCGTGGATCTTTCGGAACTGAACGCTTACGCCAACATTCAGCGGAGCGATTCCACCACCGATAAGATCCTGCTCGAAACCGAGCCCGCGGAAGAAGGCATAGCCGTTCGTTGGCCTATCGACGCGAGCGTAACTGCCGTTGCGGGGGATCTTTACGCGCAAATTTCCTTCGTTTCCGATACGGGCGAAACCGTTTTCGCTACGGAAAACTTCATTTTGCGCATAAACCCGTCCATCGACGCTTACGAGGACCTGACCGACAGGGATCCGAACGCGCTCTACCGCCTGCAACAGACCATGTATAACTACGTGGGAAGAATGCAGACTTTGCTTTCGGAAGTCAACGCCCGCATCGACGATTTGGGTTCGGGTAGCGGCGGTTCCGGCGGAACGACTATCGACGCCAACCACCACGTTTCCGCGGCTTATATCGACGGGCTTGCTGAAGTTGCGACTTCCGGCAGTTATAACGACCTGACCGATACGCCGAGCATTTCGGACGTTACCGACTACGTTATGTTGCAGTTGGAACCTGTTATATCTCAGGTGACCACGCTGCTTACGCCCTGCGTGATAAAGTATGCATCGCTTAACGATACGCCCTCGGTGATAACCGCGGTAAGCAATTACAACAAGACGGTGTTGAGGGACTACCTCGACGCGGGATTATTCGTCCGCACCCTCGTCCTGTGGGACGAAGGTAACAATTATTACTACCCGCTCGCGTATATAACGGAAAACAACGGACAGGTAACTTTCGGTTTCAAGAAAGGGAATTCGTCCTACTCCGCCATATACAACACCAATACCGGCACTTACGGTTTCAGCGAATAAGCCGCCTTTTTCTTTCGTTTTCCGCCCGTCGGCTCTGTCAGCCGACGGGCGGGTTTTAACCCGGAAATTTTTTCGACATTTTGAATACCTTTTGTTGATTTTATAATCACCATTGTGAAGATTTTTATGGAATTTGACCGTTTTTTATTTACAAATACCGTAAAATATGGTATTATTTTCTTGAAAGGAGATTTTTATGAAAAAGATTACAACGATGATTTTAACGGGGGTATTTTGTCTCGCGCTGGTGTTTTCGGCAGGGTGTACGGGTGAAACGTTATACCCTACATATGAGGACGGATTTTTTGTGTATTATAAACCGCCAAAAGATGAATTTGTTGCAATAATAGGGTTAACTGAACTCGGGCATCAACAAAAAATTATCATTATGCCGGAAACAATTGGTGGATATAAATACATAATACGTGAAATACGCGGTTGGGGCGAAAAACCGGTACGTTGGGGTGAAAACAACACTCTTGAAAAAATCTATTTTGAATATGATATGCATTGGTATGGCTACAATTTTAATTATACATCGAATACTTTTAATCAATTCAGTAAATTAAAAAAGATAATTGTAAACAACAAAAGCGCAAAAACGCTTCAACACGTGTTTACAAATAAATTATATGCATTTCAAGAAAACGATCAAACAATATTTGTGCCATCTAGAGCATTGCTTGCTAACGCGCAATTTATATATAACTACGATGAAGCCCCAAACGAAGGATACTATTGGATAGACGATATAGACGACGGAGAAAAAATAGAGATAATCCCGCCGGCCCCGGAACGAGAAGGATATATTTTCAGCGGTTGGTATTGTGAGCCCGAATGTGAAAACGAATGGGACTTTAACAATAAGATAATAAAAAAAGAGATAGAACAAGGCGACTTTTATCCGGACGATTACGTAACTTACATTTACGCTAAATGGAATAAAAAATAAGGGGAAAAATTATGAACAAGATTACAACGATGATTTTAACGGTGGTATTTTGCCTCGCGCTGTTTATCCCCGCAGGGTGTGAAGTACCCGATACAAAGATATACAAATTTTATGAATTTGATGTTTCAGAGAATATTTCGGATATTCATACACGTGGTTCATGTCGCCTTAATCCGGATTACGTTCCCGTTTACGATAGCGAGGGAAATGAAATAGAGGATCCGGATAATTTGCAATATATCAACTATGGGGACGAATATCCTCGCGACGTTATTTTCACGGTTTCCACGCAGGAAGAATTCGATTATACGTTCAGAGAATTTCCCGAAGTGAATTTGGAAAAACAAATGATTATTTTATATTATTACACTACTACATATTACAACTTTGAAAAGATAGTAACAAAAATTGAATTGATAAACGGAGATCTTACGGTATATTATAAAGAAAAAGAGCCTTGGTCCTCTAAAAAAGCATCGACCATGCCTGCTACTATGTATTTTGCTATAGTAATCAACAAAGTTGAATTCAATACTATAAAAGTATTAAAAACGCGTTAAGATTGTAATAGAATAACAAAAATTTTTAGGAGAATTCAGTTATGCGAAAAAAAGTATTATATGTTTTTTTGATTTGTTTAATGACTTGAGAATATATTTAGTGTGTAGGAAGCCCCGTAAAATACGCGATAATGCGTGTTTTACGGGGCTTATTTAATAAACGCAAATAATAAAGCGAACAAAAAAGCCGCCGCGGTCTGTCGAAACCGCGG
>JAFTDZ010000248.1 GCA_017453885.1 Clostridia bacterium | reverse complement strand
AATCGGGCGTGTTGTTGTTCTGCTTGATGTAAAACTTGTAAAGAATTATGAAAATAAGCACGAAAAGTATCGCCGCCGCGCCTATTATAATAAGGATAAGCGCCCACAGTTTCAGATCGTTTGCAATAAATTCCTTTATGGCGGTGCCCATTATTATGGAAGTGCATATGGAAGGCAGAACGCCCGTGGCGCAGGTAAGGATATATCGCGGGTACTTTATGCGCTTGTGCGATGCGAAGTAACATATCGCCCCGAAAGGTATTATCGGCATGAAGAACAGGAAGTACATAAGTATGACGGTACTCCTCGTTTTGCCGCCTTTTTCGTATTTCGATATCTTGTCGCTCTGGTGGAAAATATCCCCCTCGAAATGGAGAATATGAACTATGAAATAAATTATCGAAGCGCCTAAAACAACGCCTAAATCACACAATATCACCGCGAGATACCACGGGTAACTCATGCCGGACGACAGTTGTATGAATTCCGCCGGAATGAAGATGACCACCATCTGCAACGCCTCGACCAGAACGACCGTCGCCCCGCCGAGAATGCCCTTCGAGCGGAGAAGTTGCTTCGCCCCGTCGAAGTCCTGATCTATTTCCATTCTGATAAACGGGAAGAAAATATCTTTCAGAAAAAAAACGAGCAGCGCGATCACCACCGCCGCCAGAGAAAAAACCACTATTTTTTCAAACGTTCCTTTCTTTTTGCCTTTCATAAATAACCTTCTTTACCTTCCCGAGGGCATTACTTATTTATTTTATCAAAAAGACGGTATAATGTCAAATCAAACCGAGCAAAAACAGGGTTATACTTCAATATAAATAAATATTTGAAAAAATCGGTAAACAGCGGTGTAAATATTTGCAATTTGATAACATTTGTTGTATAATAGTCAAAATATTCGGAAAAAACGAAAAAGCAAAAAGGAGAAACACTATGAATTACTACGAACTTGCAGCGTTTATTCTTTACTTTATTCTGGTAATAGGGATAGGCGTTTATTTCTTCGTGAAGAACCGCAGCCGTAACGAAAAGGATTACTTTTTGGGCGGCAAGAGAATGAACGGACTCGTTGCTGCTTTGAGCGCGGGCGCGTCCGACATGAGCGCCTGGGTGCTTATGGGCCTGCCCGGCTCCATTTACCTATACGGCATGGGGCAGGTATGGATCTCCATCGGGCTTGCCGCGGGCACTATCCTCGCCTGGGTGTTCGTCGCCCCGAGGTTGAGGGTTTATTCCAACAAAGCCAATGATTCTCTCACCATTCCGCAGTTCCTGACCAACCGCTTTTTGAGCAAAAACTTCGTTTTGCGCATCGTTTGCGCGGTCGTTTTCGTAGTGGCTTACGGATTATACACCGCTTCGTCCGTTGCCGCCTGCGGCGATCTGTTCTTCACTTTGTCGAACGACGCTATCCCCAAGGAAACGGGAATGATAATTGCGGCGGGAATAATTATAGTTTATACGATGCTCGGCGGCTTCAACGCCGTGTGCTGGACGGACTTCTTCCAAGGCATGCTGATGCTCGCTGCGCTTATGATACTGCCCATCATAGCGGCAATATTCCTCGGCGCGGGCAATCACGCGCAGACGTTTACCCCGTGGTTGGAAAACAACCCCAATTATTACAACCTGCTTTCGAGCGGCAAGTTCGACTGGGCGAGCATTGCCGATATACTCACCGGCCTCGCCTGGGGCTTAGGTTACTTCGGAATGTCGCATATCCTCGTGAGATATATGGCTATAAAGGACAGAAAAGAAATGCGTAAATCGCAGGTTATCGGCTCTTCCTGGACTTTTATAATCCTCGCTATGGCAACGGTCCTCGCCCTCGTCGCGCACGAATTTTTAGGTTCCGCCAACGCGGATTCCAGGTCTTTGATATTCGTTTCCGTCGCGAGAGAGATCTTCTCCCTCGGCGCGCTCGCCTTCATCGGCGGAATACTTATTTCCGCTATAGTGGCGGCATCGATGAGCACGGCGGATTCTCAACTGCTTGCCGCATCGAGCGCGTTCGCGTCCGACCTGTATAAAACTTCTATAAGGAAAAAGGCTTCCGACAAGGAAATGATGCTCGTCGGAAGGGTAGTGGTGGTAGTAATAGCGATAATAGCCCTGCTTATAGCCCTTTTCGGTTCGAGCAGCATTATGAGCCTTGTTTCCGCCGCCTGGTCGATATTCGGCGCGTCTTTCGGCCCTGCTATATTGCTTTCCCTCTACTGGAAGCGCTTTAACTACAAAGGTTGCGTAGCGGGCGTGATAACCGGTTTTGCCGTGTCCGTTCTGTGGATGGTGCTGTTCAACTTCGAGTATTACGGATTTAAGAGCGCCGTGTT
>JAFTDZ010000247.1 GCA_017453885.1 Clostridia bacterium | reverse complement strand
GTTATGCGGGTATGAGGGTGTACGACGGTAAACTGCATTTCAAGCCGTTTATTCCGAAAAAATGGAGAGGATACGCTTTCAAGATCAAATTCCGCGGTTCGTTGATAAGAGTGCGCATCGGGAAGGATGAAACGGAATACGAACTTCTCGACGGCGAAGGTTTGACTTTTTTTGACGGAAACGATGAAATAACGCTTAACGAATCGAATAAATCGAAAATAATAAGGAGGATGACGAATGAAAAAGATCGCGAAAAAAATTAGTATTATATCCGTTATTCTTTTCGCCGTGTGCCTTTCGCCGTTATTTAATATCGAAACGGCCGACGCGGCGGAAGAATATGCGGCTAAACCGGATAGTTATTACGATTTCATTTGCGACTTTACCGACGTTACAGCCGTAAACAAGTATTTCCACGCGTATTATCTTGCGAACGCGCTCGGTTCGGCAAAGTCGGAAGAAGTAACGACGGACGCATCTTCCGCCGACGCCCATTGGCTTGTTCAGGGCGGTGTTCTGAAGCGTATAAACGACGTGGGTGTGGATGAAAACGGAGCGTTTGAAACGAATAAAATATCCGTTCTTTCGTTCGTAAAAGAGGCTTATCTTAACTTTGAACTTTCGCTTGACTTAAGGCGCGGTCAAACGGGGAACCTTTGGCCCGTGGTAGGGATAAGGCAGGTTGAGGAAGGAAGATATTATCTCGACGACGGCGCCGGCGTGTTCGTTCAGTCCGGCGGGCAGATAACGCTTTGGGGCGGTCAGCAGGTAAGCGGCCCCCACGTTTTCGGCGACGCTAAAGAATCCGGCTATAAAAGCGGCGGGGGAGAATGGTATAACATTCAGATAAAACTCGTCGGCAACAAGTTATCGGTCAGTATCAACAACGGGCCGTATTCGGAAATACAGATGTTCGATTATTACGAAACCGGTTACGTTTCGCTGTTCGCTGTTAATAACGAGGCTGAATTCAGAAATTTCCGCATAAAAATGCTTGCGGAACCGGAAAAAGAATCCGTTCCGGAATTTTTACCCGTTGCCGAGGCTGATACGCCCGACGCGCTCTCGAATCTCGCAGGAGTAGAAAAGGACGCCGCCGAACTTTTCGAAAGGGAAGGCAAAATAAACCCGGACGCGGTTTACACCGAGGAGATAACGCGGGAGATAACCGTCACGGCGGAAGGGTGTAAAGGTTTTGTCGGCAGGCAGAACATATTTGCCGCGGCGATAATTTTTCTCGCGGCGTTACCGATAAGATACCGTAAAAAAATACAATAACAGGATTTCCTGTGAAAATATAAAAAAATCAAAGGAGAGAAAAAATGAAACAATTGAAAAAACTTATTCTTCCATTACTCGTTGCGCTGTTTGTTTCTTCAACGGGTTTATACGCGGCTTTTGCCGAAAGTTCGGTAAAATCAGTTAGTTATACCGTTGAAAACGTAACGTCCGGCATATCGGATGAAAACGTAACGGTTACCGATCTTAACGGCAACGAAGTTAATCTTGCGGCAGGTCCTCACGGGGGAACAGGCGCGAAGTCCGTATTTACCGACGGCGTAATAAGCAGTACGCAAACGGCAATGCTCGTCGATGGCGAAGGAAAAGGCGTTATCGGTTATATTACCGTTGACGCCGGCGCCGTTTACACCGTAAACAGGGTGCTTATCGACATAGTTCACGATTGGGGCGCAAACGATTTTACGCTTGAACTTTCCGAAACTTCCGACTTTGAAAATTCCCGCGTCGTATTCTCCAACAAGCAAGGAAACGCAACTACGGCGGATAAGTCCTATAATACTTCGGGAACTTTGATGAACGTTCCGTATCAGGGGCTTACGTTCAACTTTTCGCCCGTGCGCGCCCGTTATATCAGGGTGACCGGAAACACGGTAGGGAACGGCGCGGAGCAGGGATATACCTGCATAGGCGAAATTCAGATGTACGCGATAACTTCAGGCGCTCCCGTATGGGCAAACGCGGTAAGCGGAAGATATAATGCATTCGAACTCGCGTTCGGGACCGAAAGCGAAAACGCAAAAATTTACTATACTCTCGACGGAAGCGCTCCGAATAAAAATTCCACGGAATATACGGGGCCCATCGTCCTTGAAAAAGGCGAATACCGTTTCCGCGCGGTATCTTATGAAAACGGCGTTTACGGGTATCCGTTCGATTTCGATTATACGGTCAGCGGAAGTATTTTCAACAGCGTAAACGTAGCACTGCGCAAAACCGTTACGGCTTACGGACTTGACGGAAGCGTAGCCACGCCCGCAACCCTCAACGGTTCGGATAATATACAGTCGCTCACAAACGGAGATAAAGGCCTGTTCGACGCGTTCACGTTCGATAAACTCGCCTTCGTTCAGGTCGATCTCGGAGAGAGCGTATGGACGGATACCGTTTATCTCAATCTCTGGAACAATTGGGTATTCCGCCAGATCGTTATACAGATATCCGACGATGAAAACTTTGAAAACTATACTACCCTTGTAAATACCGGAAATTACGGCAATCTCGATACCGCTTGGGTAAGCGGGGAATATTCCGTTTCTCCGGAATTCAACGAGGGCGAATGGAAACAACACAGCGCCGACGGTTGGACTTTCACTTTTGCTCCCGTAAAAGGCAGATACGTAAGGGCCACTAACCAGAACGGCAACGGCGCGGGTTATTTCTCCGTATTTACCGAAATGGAAGTATGGACGTGCGAAGCCCCAGAAGCAACCGAATACGAAATAGGCGTAAATATAGCGAGAGGTAAAACCGTTACGGCTTACGGACTTGACGGAAGCGAAATTTCCGTTCTGGATCTTAACGGCGGCGGAACGCTCGGCGCGGTAGTTGACGGAACGAAAGGTCTTTTCAATTCCATTCAACTCGAAGGACTCGGCTGGATACAGGTCGATTTCGGCGTAAGCGCCTGGATAAACAGGGTAGATCTCACCTTGTGGCACGATTGGGTGTTCAGAGAAATAACCGTTCAGATATCCGATACGGAAGATTTCTCAACGTTTACTACGATACTTTGTACCGGTAACAACGGGCATACCGATAACGCATGGGTAGGCGGAGAATACACCGCTACGCCC
>JAFTDZ010000246.1 GCA_017453885.1 Clostridia bacterium | reverse complement strand
CCGCGGAAGAAGCCGCCGCTAAAGCCGCGGAGCCGTCCTCTACGGATAAACTTTTAATGGAAATACGCGACAGTCTGAAGAACAGATAATTAGTTTTTCAAAAAACAGGAAAAGCCCCGTTTATCCGCGATAAACGGGGCTTTTGCGTGTAATTAAAACGGCGTTATACGGTTACGGTAACGCGAGTGCCGTCGGCGGATTCCGCTTCGAGAAGGGTGAACCCGCCGTATTTCTTCTTGTATTTTTTCAGGGCTTTATAAAACTTCCTTCCCAAACTCTTCACTCCCTTCACGTTCGCGGCGCGCATAACTCCGCTTATGCTCCAAAGGGGCAAAAAGAGGGAAAAACGGCGTTTTTCTCCGTTTATTACCACTTTCATTACTCTACGAAAACCTCAACCTTGTCGCCGTCGGCGGATTCTACGTCCACTATTTTGCCGAGCAGCCCTTTATCCACCATTTGAAGTATCTCGTTCCAGTCTATGGAAGAAAACGCCTTCGAGTTGCCTACGCTCACGCGCGGTTCTACCGCGCCCGCGGCGAGAACTTTTACCAGTTGCAGGGGCAGGTTTACGTTCACCTTGTCGCCATCAACGGATAAAACGCGCACCTTTATCATAAGTTTTTCCGCCTCGGCGGAAGTTATTTCCGGCTTATATACGAGGGAAGAGGGCTCCGTTTTGTTGCCGAGCAGTTCGTCCACGGAAACCCCGAGCGTTCTCGAGAGGTCGGGCAGTACGGAAATATCCGGCGCGGACGCGTCGTTTTCCCACTTGGAAACCGCCTGCGCGGATATGTTGAATTTTTCCGCGAGTTCTTCCTGCGTGAGTTTGTTTTCCTTGCGCAGCCTCGCAATTCTTTCGCCTAACGATTCGTCTTTCATAATAATAAACACTCCTTTATTTTTCTCAAACCGGTTTTACGCCTCTATTTTAACCGATTTCGGAGAAAAAATAAAGCGACCGTAAGTTGAAACGCTAAACCGAGGGTTGAATTTTCATCAACTATAAGTTGAATTGCCGTTTTTATGCGAAAAAGGGAGCTATTTGACTTCCGTCCACTTCGCGATAAGCAAAGTGCTGTCGGTCACAATATCCGTTTCAAAATTCCATTCTTCAGAATACACGTAATCCGTAAACCAACCTTCAAAAACATAACCATCTCTTGCTGGCGCTTCCGGCGGGGTAATTTTTTGCCCCTTTTGGGCAACCACGTAGTTCTTTCCCGTTTCCTCGAAAACAATGGGAGAACCATCAAACGAATCGAATACGACGATTTCGTCCTTAAACCCGTAAGTTACGTTCAAATCGTTATCCCAACCGTTATTCATACCGTCCGGAATATCTTCTTTTTCAGCCCTCGCGTAAATGTCAACCGTGCTGTTCATAAAAGAATTTTTATCTATTTCTGTGACAGTTTCGGGTATAATAAACGCCGCTAGCGAAGTATATTTTTCAAACGTATCCGAAATTATTGTTGTGTTAGAAATTTTATAAAATAAAAGTTTAGTTGAATCTTGAGAGTATAAAAGTGTCAACCTATTTACGTCAATTTCAATTTTCTTTAGTTGTTTAGAATCCCTTATCAATTCCAAAAAAGTCGATGCACTTGCTACGTATGCGCTTATACCGTGTAATCCTTCTGAAACATATGGCCGGGCTTGAATACCCAACAGAAAGTAATTAAGGTCTATTTCTTTCAAAGTGTTTGTATAGTATCTCAACGACCAAGGAAGAACAGTAATAGCGTTATTTATAACTATCTTTTGCATTTTTTGATTAAATTCAAGCGGAATTGTAGATTCATCATAGTCCACGGGCCATAAAGAATCCTTTTTGCAGCCCAACGACAAAACTGTTTTCCCTGCTATCTTTTCGGGCACTATCAAAGTGTTGTTGATAAGATTTGAATCATCGACACCAACAAGGGCGACGCCTTCAGCATCTCTATTTCGTATTTTGATTATAGAATAACCGTCAACTTTTTCGATTTTATAAGGATCTCGATTACACCCTAATAAAAACACATTGCTAAACAAACAAGTTAAAATTAAACATAAAAATTTTTTCATCAAATCACCCCCTTATATAGACTGCGAAAAAACGAAAAGTGTGACAAGCCTGCCGACATTTCACCCTTAACTTTTCATTCTTCGCTCTTCATCCTTCACGTTTGCCGCCGGCAAACGATTCATCGTTCACGCGGCGCAAGCCGCAATTCACTCTATTATCTCGTAAAGGGTTTCGGCTTCTTCTTTGCGGACGGTTTCCTTCAACAGTTTCACGCGGAATTTGAGCGCCCCGCCGCCGAAGCGAACTTCAACCTCGTCGCCTATCT
>JAFTDZ010000245.1 GCA_017453885.1 Clostridia bacterium | reverse complement strand
ATAAATGCCGCTAAAATAGACGGGTGCAACGAATTGAGCGCGTTTTTGCGTGTGGTTTTACCTCTTTCAAACCCGTTATGGCAACAAATATAATTCTGTATTTCGTAGGTACTTACAACGATATATACGGGCCTACTCTGTACGTTCGCGCCAACGATTACGACGGAAAACTCGTCGCGCAGACGGTGGGTATTTTCGAGGGAATGTTCAACGCGGGCAGCAGAGATTATCTCGTGCCGTATAACTACGTTTCCGTAGTTACAATAGTATCTATCCTGCCCACGCTTATATTCTTTTCAACCGCGCAGAAAGCGTTCGTTGAAAGTTTCGTGGGAAGCGGGCTTAAAGGTTAAATCGGAGGTTTATATGAAAAAAGTAATATGTTTATTGTTTGCGGCGCTGCTTTTGTTTACGGCGGGCGCCGGCTGCGGCAAGAAGAAGTCGGAAATAAATTACTCCCAAAAAAATCTCGCGCAGGTAGACGCGATGCCCGACAGGGCTTCAAACTACAAACTGATAGATTTCAAAGCGAAGGCGACGGAAGCCGACCGCGTTCTTTACGATTTTGCGAATTACGAAGAAAACCGACCTTACGATAAGGAAACGATGGGCCCTATAGGTTTTTGGGACGACAGAAGTTTCCCCGGGACACGTTATTTCGGTTTCCCGTCCTATATAGCGGGACCGAACAGAGGACAGGGCGGGCAGGAAGGCCTTTGCGTGCTTGCGTCGCTTTGGGCGTCGTCTGCCATAGGTATCGATAAAAGCGCGCAGAAGTTCGGTGACAAAACCTATAATTTTATAGAGATGTCGAAGATGTTCCTCGGTAACGAGCCTTATAACTTTATTCTGGATAATATAAGAGGGATAACGGGGCGGACTTTCTGGTACGAAATTTATCCGCAACTTTTATTTATTCACCTGCACGAAATGTATCCGGACGAAACCTGGATGGAAGAAATAATACTCACCGGTGCGGAAAAATGGCATAACGCCCTGCCTTATTTCAAGGATTTCAACGGCAACGTGAGTTTTGAGTTCAAATCTTTCGATTTCGCCACGAACAAACCGATAATAGGCACCGACTGGAACGAACCGCCGAACGGCGGACTTGCGATGATATTCTACTACGCCTATACGCTTTCCGGCGAGGAGAAATATCTTGATGACGTTAGGTTTGTTCTCGATTATCTGCAGGTGTGGGAGAAGAATCCTTATTACGAGATTTTGCAGAATTACGCTCCATACGTCGCGGCGATAATGAATGCGTATCACGGAACGAATTACGATATTCAGAAGTTTGCCTGCTCCGCTTTCGAGTGCGGAAGCGATTTTAACGGTTCCGCGGGGATTGTCAATTCAAAGTGGGGAGATTACGACGCTTACGGCCTTTTCGCCTTCGAGTATAACCAATCTACGGGTAGCGGTTACGCGTTCGCCATGGAAACGTGGCATCTCGCCGCGATGCTCGCCCTCACGGCGAGATACGATCCGCGGTTTGCGGACGATACAGGCAAATATTTCATGCACATGACCAACAGTTCCCGCATTTTTTACGGCGACGAACTTCCCGCGGAGAATCAATCCTGCGGAGTTGCCCCGTGCGATCCGAACAGGTCTATCGCGTACGAAGGCGTAAAAACGGCAAAAGGTCAGATATCTCCTTACGCAATGGGCGATCAACTTTCCAAAGGTTGGGGAGGAGATACCGATTACGGCATATACGGCGGCGTACACGTGGGGCTTATAGCCTCCATGGTGGACGAAACCGACGTAAAAGAAATCATCCGCGTTAATTTGAGCCGCCTCGATACCTTGCGGACCTGTAACGACGACTTTTTCCTGTACTATAACCCGTACGACGAAAAAAAGACGGTAACGCTCGACGTCGAAGGGACTAAAAAACTTTATAATACTGTGACCGATAAAGTTCTGGCGGATAGCGCGAGCGGCAAAGTAAAAATAGAAATTCCGGCAAAGAGTTCGGTTATCGTTGCCGTTTTACCGGAAGGCGCCGAAATAACCGAAAAAGACGGTTACGTTTACTGCAACGGAACGGTCATTTCCAACAAGAGGCCGTCGGTAAATATCCTTTCTCCCGATAAGCCGAAAAGAGCGCTTACTTCCAAAACGAAGGCAACGTTTTCCGTGGATGAGCGCCCGGGCGATAAAGTGGTGAAAATGAAAATAACCCTCGGCGGCAAGGAACTTTATAACGGCAAGCCGCTTACCGAACTTGAAATAGGTAACCCGAATATGGAAAAAGGTTTGCATAATCTCGTAGTGGAGATAGAAACGGAATCCGGGCTTAAAGATATAGCGATGCAACGCGTCCGCAAAATGTAAAGGAATATATTATGAACGATAGAGAATTTCACGATAAACTCGTTGAGGCTTACGAAACAGCGAAAAAACAGGTAATAGGCGACACATTCAAAAAACTCCGTATGGAATTTTTCTGCAGAGAATATTCTCCGGAACCGGAATGGAGCGTCGGACCGTTTACGCAGGAAGACGGATTGACTTATACCAAAACCGTACAGATGCCCGATCCTACGGGAATAGGTTGGCGGTCTGGGTTTATATTCAATCCCTCGCTGCTTGTCGAGAACGATACGCTTTATCTGTTTTACCGCGCGGCGGTAAAAAAGGAAAGTTTGTGTTCCCGCATAGGGCTTGCCGTATATACAGAGGGCGAAGGTTGGAAGGATTGCGGTTGTAATCCCTTGATATATCCGACCGAAAAAGACGAAATTTTGACCATAGACGATCCGAAGGTCTATCGGGCGAACGGCAGGTATTATATGTTCTATAACGCCGGATATTACGCGGATAGCGCCACGGCGGAAAAATACGGCAAAAACACTAACGAAGTATGCGTAAATATAAAACTCGCCGTAAGCGAAGATAAGTTGCATTGGCAGAAGAAAGGGCTTGTCGTTCCGTTGGAAATATCCCGTCTTTGGGCAAAGGGCGCGGTCATTCCGAGGGACGGCGCGGGCAACGCCGTCAAATTGAACGGCAAGTATTATATGTTCCTTTCCGAGGGGTGCGGCGGTAAACAATACGTGGGGTCATCCTACGATATGGAAAGTTGGGAGTTCGAGCAGATAGACTATCTTATTCCAACGGGCGACGTGAACATCATTCACGAGGTGGCGTGCAGTATAGTTATAGACGAAGGCAGGTTTGTTCTCGATTACTTCTATTCGGATAAAGAAGGCGTATATCACGCGGGACAGGCGCTGTATTCGACCAACGAGCCGTTTAACCAAAAAGATACGCATACGGGCGGTTCGCTCGCCTGGGGCGGCATGAGCGTATATAAGGGGAAGTGGATATTCCCGCAAGGGTGGAATTCCCCCGACGATAAAGAGGAAATGTATTTTTACACTTGCCCCGTAAAAAGCGAGGAATATAAGAATACGGACGGAAAAAGATCCGACGAGTTTTTCAAAGACGGATTTTTCGATTGGCAATACAGCGGCAAACAGACCAAAGAAGCGTGGGAAACGCGCCGTTTCGATCCCGATCTTTACTGGGGAGATTTTGAAAAGCCCGTTCCGTCCGATTATTCTTTGCCTGTATGGACTATAAAGAATTTTACCAAGTACGAAGGTAATCCGGTTTTTGCTCCCGATCCCGAAGGTTGGGACTGCGGGTATCACAGCGGCGGCGTTCATAACGGAAGCGTAGTGTTTCACGATGGCAAATACTGGTATATTTATCGTGGCGAACGCCCGTACCGAAAAATAGAAACGAAAGAAATTTCGGGAGATATAGATCTGGAAATAGACTATATCTGCGATATAGGCGTTGCCGTAAGCAACGACGGAATAAACTTCAAAAGAGTAAAAGGTTCGCTTTTCAGAAACGGAGAAGACGAAAAATACAGTTTCGAGGACGTTTGCTGCGTTCGGTATAACGGAACATATTATCTTTT
>JAFTDZ010000244.1 GCA_017453885.1 Clostridia bacterium | reverse complement strand
TACATATAGTAAACGCCGTTCACCTTTATGACCGAAGGATCGCCCCCGTAACCTATCTGCATATCATGGCTGCGCAGTTTGCCCGAAGGATCTATGAGTTTATAGCCGGTGGAATCGTCGGTAACTATCCTCACGGGCTTTGAAAACCCTTTGGAAAAATCGGAACACTCGGTATAGTAAACGTTATCCGACGACGACGTTTCCGGAAGCCCCGCGCCGTACCATAATTTTATCTTTTTATCCTCGCTGTCGTAAAATCCGCTTGCGGAATACGCCCCCCATTTGGTATACAGCACGTTGCCGAGATATTCGCTGTAAACGTCGGTCCCGCTTATTTTCGTGCTTCTTTTAACGGCAGGCGCGGCGCTTTCCGCCCTTATGGAAAAAAGTTGGGTTGTAACGGTGGATCTTACGGAAATATCAGCAATTACCTGCTCGAAGCGTATAAATTCTATTTTGTTTTTATCGGATCCGGCTATTTTCGAAATATCTATCTCCGCCGTTTGGCGCACGCCGCTTTTTCCGCTGTATGAAAACAGTTGTTTTACTGCGCCTCCGTGGTTTTTCCACAGAATATTGTAAGATACGTCTTTCCCGTCGGAAGAAGTGCTGTTTCTATCTATAAACAGTTTTTCGTAGTCGGACAAGTCGAGGTAGTTCTCGTAGTTTTTCGGGTACATGCCGTACTCGTTTATCTCTTCCTCTTCGCCAAGCGCGGGAATATACATCAGGTAATCGGCTATAACCCTGCCCGTTCCGCTTTGGTTTTTCGCGCCGTAAACGGTAAAATAGTTGCAATCGTCTGCGCTGTCGGCGTCAAACCATTCGGAAGTGGCCTTATATTTCAGATCGTCACTGCCATCGTTATACGGGGTATAACTGTATACGGGCGCATCGTAAGCAAAACTCCTCGCGTGCCAACTGCTGCCGTCGGTTTTGTTGTAACGCGAATAAGGCAATTCCGCCCCGTACTTGAAATTCGCTATTTCCAGACGGAGAGGCAGATCGCCGGTATATCCGTAAGAGTCGTCGAATTCTATATTCCCGATGCCTGCGGGCGGAAGGTTTTCGCCGTCGCTCACGGGCGCGGGGCCATTACAACCCGAATTAAAAAACGCAACACACGTGACAATCATAAATATTATAAAACCTTTTTTCATTTTATCCTCTCGCTTTTTAAGAAGTTATCCCTTTGCCTTCCCGCGGATAGAAAGTAAAAAGAACACGAGCGCGGAAACACCTAAAACGCCGCTTGCTCCGTAAAGCGTAACATAATTCCAATTGAAATCGCCTGCATTTTTTACGTATGCGCGGGCGTTTTCCTGACTGATGACTTCGCCCGCGGTATCGTCGGGTTTTGTCGCGGGTTTCTTGAACGCGTCCGTAGCGCCGATAAGTCCTGTGAGCGTAAATTCAAGGGGCAAGCCCTCGGCGTCGTTTTCCAAAGTGGCGCCGAATTGCAGGTAGCCCTTTCCGTCGTTGAACGCCGAAATGTAGTCGGACATGGTCTTCCCGTCGCTGAGAACAAGGTCCAGACGGCCGTGTTCGGCCCCGTTGACGTACGCGGTAACAATTCCTTCGGAATCCTTTTTCAAGGAAAACTCCAAAGTCCTCGTTTCGCCGAGAGAGTATTCCGCCACCTTTACGGACGAAAGATCGCCGTATCCGCTGTTTTGCGCCCACCTGCCCGCCAACTCTACGGTTACGGTATCGTTTGACACGGGCCTTATTATAAACGCCGCGGATTTGGTAATGTTATCGCTGCTGTTCCACCAGGCCTTCCACGTGTTCACGTAAGCGACAACGAAGTGCATATTGTTGCTTTCGTTGCGAAGCGCGGGGAAACTTTTGGGGAATTTTATTATCGCCCCCGCTTCGGTATTGGAAAACGCTATGTTTGAGCGGAAGCCGAATTTCATTCCCTGCCTGTCGGCATAGCCGTTTCCGATAAAATGCAGGGTATCGGCGGAAGGATCCCACGTCATGGTGGCGAGGGTATCCGCCCTGGTGGATTCCTGTTCCCAGCGGTCGTTGTTGCCGTCCACGGTCTTCGCGGAAGTCGTGTCGGCAAATGCCGTTGCCGAGGTAAAAAACAACGCGAGCGTCAATGCTAAAAGTAAAAATATCGCCTTTTTCATATCAGCCCTCCTCCTTGCCGAAAGTAACCCTCGTATAGCCCAGCATGCGCGTATCCATTTGCAGGCCCGCGTCCATGGTTCTGAGGGAAAAATCGTTTATTCCGTAAGTGAGAAACATATTTTCGTAACCGAAGCCGACTTCGGTTCCTATAAAGCCGGGGTTATGGTTGGTCTTTGCAGAATAGTCCTGCACGGGGCGGGAAGAAGGTTCGTTGGTGAAGTCGAAATTCAATCCGTCAGCGGAAAAACCTATGCGCACGCTGTCGAAATTGTATCCGCCCTGCGTTACACCCTCAGTATAATCGGTGGCCGCCCATATACCGAGCGTAGGCATCCATTTTACATCGGCCGCGCCGAAAGTTCCGTAAGTTGCCTGCGCCTTTCCGAAAGAGTAGGGTGTGTTGCCCGTTTTCAGAACGAAGCCGGTAGGTTCGTCCGGATAGGCCTTACTAGGCGATTGAGTGTAATAATACAGGTACCATACTCCGTTTTTAACAACTACG
>JAFTDZ010000243.1 GCA_017453885.1 Clostridia bacterium | reverse complement strand
ATGGTGCCTAATCTCGACGATCCCTTTGCGCCGAAGGTCATTTCGTCCGTAGAGCAGTACCTGCGCGAGTACAACTTCGCGGTAATGATCTGCGATACGATGGGCGATCCCGATATAGAAAAACGCGTTATCGATTTCTTTATCGAAAGAAGGGTGGAAGGCGTGGTCATCTTTCCCGCGGAAAACGACAGCGACCGCTATAACTGCTTTGAAAATGCGGGGATACATTCCGTGTGTATCGATATGAAAGTAGATGGCTTCAAAGGAGATTTTATCGCCGTTGACAACAGGCGTATGGCGAGAGAGGCGACGGAATATCTTATTCTTCACGGGCACAGAAACATCGGTATATTATGCGGTCCGCGCGGTATTTATTCCGCGGACGAACGGTTGAAAGGCTATCTGGACGCGCTTGCCGCCGCAGATATTCCCGTAAGGGAAGAATATATCAAACGCGGGTTTTATACCGAAGAACGCATTGCCGCTACTTTGACCGAAGAAATACTTAACTGCGGGGAAAAGATAACGGCTATCTTCGCCTCTAATTATTTTTTCACCATAGGCGCCACTTCCGCGTTCAACACTTTGAAAACGCGCATAGGCGAGCAGGTTTCGCTCGTCGGCTTCGATAACGACCTCGCTACGCAGGTCATAATTCCCAAACTAACGATAGTGGAACAGCCCATCAAAGAAATGTCCGCTTCCGCGGGAGAAATACTTATTTCGCGAATCAAAAAGGAAAATACCGATCCGCCTATCGAAAAACTCGTAGCGGGCAAGATAATCGAAGGGGAATCCGTCGCCACGATCTGAAAGAATTTTTTTCCGATAGATTTAACTTAAAGAAATAAACAGTAATTTTGAATTACGATAAGCCGGTCAATGCCGGGTTAAAGCCCTTGACGATACTTTTTGTATTGCCTTGACGGGCTTTTTTTGTTCGCAAAATTTCCGTATGATGCAAACGGGCTTAAAATTCAACGATGCTCGCCGCCCGCCCTTGTTGATCGGTTTGAACGGAATTTTAAGAAGCCCGCACGGGTTGCGCGTTACCGTTCCGAAAAGGCGAAACGCTGCATATAATGCAGTATGAAAAAAATAAATTTTTTTAAGATGCACGGAGCGGGCAACGACTATATTTTCGTGGACGAAAGGAAACAAGCCGTCGCCTCGCCCGAAAAACTCGCCGCAAAGATGAGCAGGCGGCGATTTTCCGTGGGGGCGGACGGGTTGGTTTTGATAACGCGATCCGAAACCGCCGATTGCGGAATGAAAATTTTCAATTCGGACGGCAGCGAGGGGCTTACCTGCGGTAACGCCCTGCGGTGCGTGGCGGCGTATCTATACGGCAAAAAACGAACGCTTCCGAAGTCTTTTACCGTTGAAACGGCAAGCGGCGTGAGGGAAGTTTCCGTCGGGGGCAAGGGTGGCGAAATAGCCGTTTTTATGGGAAAAGCGGCGTTTCGCGCAGAAAGCCTTCCGCCGGTGGGTGTGTTTGTTATGCCTTTTTCCGGTAGGGAATACGCGTTTACGGCGGTGTCGGTCGGCAACCCGCACGCCGTGGCGATAGTTGAAGATCTTTCCTTCGACGTAGCCGCCGTAGCGCAAGAATTGCAGGCGAGCGGTATTTTTCCCTTCGGCGTAAACGTGGAATTCGTTACCGTTCGCGACGGAAAAATAAATATGCGCGTGGTAGAGAGGGGCAGCGGGGAAACGCTCTGCTGCGGTTCGGGCGCGTGCGCCGCGGCGAGCGCCGTTTGCAGGCACGGCGTTCTGCCTTTCGGCGAAATTGAGGTGATATGCCCCGGCGGAAAGGTGAAAGTAGAAGTCGGGCAAGATTTTTCCCTTATCTTAAAAGGGGATGCGGAATTCGTTTTCAAGGGGGAATATTTTTATGAATGAACTGCGTTTGCCCGCAGCGGGCGAATTCGCTTTGTTAAAAAAGAACTATCTCTTTACCGAGGTGCGCCGCAAGACAGCGGCGTTTTTAGAGGAAAACGGCGGGGAAGTTATAAACCTCGGCGTGGGCGATGTGGCGTATCCACTGCCGCCCGCCGTTACGGAAGCGCTTGCGTCCGCTTCGCTCGAAATGGGCGATAATGTGAGATTCAAGGGGTATCCGCCCGAAGGCGGCTATCCTTTTTTGCGGCGCGCGATAGTAAGTTATTACGAAGGGCTCGGCGTAAAGATCAAAGAGGAAGAGGTGTTCGTGGGCGACGGTGCAAAGACGGACGTTTCGTCCTTTGCCGAAGTTTTCGGGCGAACGGAAGCGCTCGTCACAGATCCCGTATATCCGGTTTACGCCGATTCTTCCGTTCTTCTCGGCAACGCGGTGAAGTTTCTGCGGGGAAATAAGTCCAACGGCTTTCTTCCGCCGCCGCCGAGGGGCGACGATAAACCGCGCATAATTTATCTGTGTTCCCCGAACAATCCGTCCGGCGGCGCTTACGACCGCGCAGGGCTTAAGGAATGGGTTGACTACGCCTTATCTACCGGTTCGGTAATTTTTTTCGACGCGGCGTATTCGGCATTCGCGGGCGAAGGTATTCCGAGGTCTGTATTTGAAACGGACGGCGCGAAGGAGTGTTGCGTGGAGTTTTGCAGTTTTTCTAAATTCGCGGGGTTTACTAATTTGCGGTGTTCCTGGGTGACCGTCCCGGAAGAGCTTAAGTGCCGTAAAACGCAGGTTATCGCGCTGTGGCGGCGCAGACAATCGACCAAATTCAACGGCGTTTCATATCCGGTGCAACGCGCGGCGGAAGCGGCGTTGTCACCCGAGGGCAGGCGGGAGTGCGAAAAGACCGTGAGCATTTATAAGTCCAACGCGGAGAGGATCTCGGCGTTTTTAGGTAGCCGCGGAGTGTGGCATTGCGGCGGAAAGAATTCGCCGTATATCTGGCTCGAATGCCCTGAAAGGCTGTCGTCGGAAGAGTTTTTCGACGGGCTTCTGAACAACTGCCGCATCGTGGGTACGCCCGGCAACGGGTTCGGAAGCGCGGGCGAAGGGTTCTTCCGCCTGTCGTGTTTTGCTCGCGAAGAAGTTGTGGCGGAAGCGTTGGAAAGACTCGGCGACTGCCCGTATTTCAGATAGCCGCCGTTAGTTTTTATCCGTCAAGAATACGAACGATTTTTTGATAAAATTGCAAGAAACCCTCTTAATACCGTTGACAATATTCTCGTCAAAATATATAATATTACCATAAATTTTTTGAGGATGTAATTATGAAGTATATTGAAAACGTTCTTTCCGAACTCAAACGCCGCAACCCCGGTGAAACGGAATTTCACCAAGCCGCAACCGAAATTTTATTGAGTCTCGAACCGGTAGTCGAAAGGCACCCCGAGTACGAGGCGACCGCCCTGCTCGAACGCTTTGTGGAGCCGGAACGCGTGGTGATGTTCCGCGTGCCGTGGGTGGACGACGCCGGCAAGGTCCGCGTGAACAAGGGTTACAGGGTACAGTTCAACAGCGCGATAGGCCCGTATAAGGGCGGTTTGCGCTTCCACCCGTCGGTAAACCTCTCGGTAATAAAGTTCCTCGGGCTGGAGCAAATACTCAAAAATTCTCTCACCGGCCTTCCCATAGGCGGGGGTAAGGGCGGATCGGATTTCGATCCGAAGGGCAAGTCCGACCGTGAAATCATGGCTTTCTGCCAGAGTTTTATGACAGAACTTTTCCGCCATATCGGTCAGGATACCGACGTGCCCGCGGGCGATATAGGCGTCGGCGCGAGGGAAATAGGCTATCTTTTCGGGCAATACAAACGCCTTAAAAACGAACACGTGGGCGTTCTTACGGGCAGGGGGCTTTCTTACGGCGGATCGCTTGCGAGGAAGGAAGCCACCGGTTTCGGTCTTGTGTATATCACGGCGGAAGCAATGCGCGAGAGGGGCGATTCTCTCGATGGAAAGACCGTGGTGATTTCGGGCGCCGGCAACGTTGCGATATACGCCTGTATGAAGGCGCAGCAACACGGGGCGAATGTTGTAGCGATGTGCGATTCCAACGGATACGTTTACGATCCGAACGGCATCGACCTCGACGTAGTCCGCGATATAAAAGAAGTAAAGCGCGGCAGGATAAAGGAGTACGCCGAAAGGGTGAAAGGCTCTTCCTATCGCGAAGGGTGTTCGGGCATATGGTCTATCCCGTGCGACGTAGCCATGCCCTGCGCCACGCAGAACGAGATCAATGGCGAAAGTGCCCGAATTCTCGTGAAAAACGGGGTTAAATACGTTTCCGAAGGGGCGAATATGCCTTCCGACCTCGAGGCTATAGAAGTGTTCCGACAGGCTGAAAACGTAGT
>JAFTDZ010000030.1 GCA_017453885.1 Clostridia bacterium | reverse complement strand
CGTGTACATATGCACACTCGAAGGCCTTGCCGAAAGTTGAGCCCGTATAACCGTAAAAGCCCCCTTTTTCACGCATAAAAGCCCCTTTACGGGGTCTTTTTCTTTTTTAACGAAAAATATCGGGTAAAATTTATACATATCAAAGTAAAAATTTTCCATTGAATTTCCCCCCTTTCCCGTGTTATAATCCGAGTTGAAGGGGGTGGTAAAATGAAAATTAAAATAGTTGCCGTGCTTTTGCTATCGGCGTTTGTTTTTTCTCTTTCGGCGTGCGACGATTACGTGGTCTATTCCGATTACCGCGTTAAAGACGAGCAACCCCTTGACACGCTTTTCCTTCCCGATATGCCTGACAGCGCCGTGGTTTTACTCGGCAAAGAGAAAAAAGAAGTTCCGACGGAAAAGATCGAAGCGATCTTCGATAAGATTAACGAAGTTATCGACGCGCGTCGGGTATTGGCAAGAGCGAAAAAGATATATACGGGCGGCGAGTTCGAGTATAACAGAAAAAAATATATCAGCGTTGAGTTCCGTTACGAAAAAAGAAGACGTTACGTTGATACGTCTGACGATAGCGAAAGAAAATATTATTACTTATCCGAAGTTTTCGGTAATTACGAATACGACGCATTGAGTTTTATGTGTAACGCAAACTATTCGGAAAAAGAGTTGGAAATAGTTCCGTACCGCGGCGACAGGTATTATCAGAATAAATACACGCATATAACGACCGAAGACGGCAACGAGGCGATAGACGAATTGGAAACGATCCTTAAAGAAATACTTAACGCATAAAAGCAAAAAAAAGCGGAAGAAACATCTTTCGCTTTTTTGTTTTTGTGTGATTTACGGGGTTTTTACTTGCCGAAGTAACGGTCGTGCAGACCTTTGAAGGCTTTGCCGTGGCGGGCTTCGTCGCGCGCCATTTCGTGAACGGTATCGTGAATGGCGTCTAAATTAAGCGCCTTCGCGCGCTTTGCGAGGTCGGTTTTGCCGGCCGTTGCGCCGTTTTCAGCCTCTATGCGCATTTCGAGATTCTTCTTCGTGCTGTCGGTGAGGACTTCGCCGAGAAGTTCGGCGAATTTGGCGGCGTGTTCCGCCTCCTCCCACGCTGCCTTTTCCCAGTAAGCGCCTATCTCCGGATAGCCTTCGCGGTAAGCCACGCGCGCCATAGCGAGGTACATACCCACTTCGCTGCACTCCGCCGTGAAGTTGGAACGAAGATCTGCCATGATATCTTCCGGCGCGCCCTGCGCCACGCCGACGACGTGTTCCGCCGCCCAGGTCATTTCACCTTTCTGCTCCACGAATTTCTCCTTCGGGGCTTTGCAAACGGGGCAGGCTTCGGGGGCCTCGTTCCCTTCGTGAACGTAACCGCAAACGCTGCATACGTATTTTGCCATAATTATTTCTCCTTTTACTTTGAATTTTCGCCCGCCGGACGGGCGGATCGAACCGTATATATAATAACATATCCCGCAAAAAAAGTAAACGGTTTTACGTCACGCGCGGGCGCGGCGCCCGATTTTATTTTTCCCTTCGCCGCGCTTTTCCAAGGCGGCCGATTTTGCTTATTTGTCGCCCTTATCGTCGTTCGTCAATTTTACCGCCGGCGAATAAAGGTAGCCCTGATAACAATCGCAGCCTATTTCGTGCAGGGCGGAACGCTGGTTTTCGGTTTCAACGTACTCCGCCAATACCGTCATATCCAGGTTGGAAGCAAGATTCGTTATCGATTGAATAATTTCCTTGCAATTCCTGTGCGTGTGCAGACCTTTTACGAGGGAACCGTCGAGTTTTATCACGTTGAACAGGTTTTCTTTAAGGTAATTCAACGACGTCTGCCCCATAGAAAAATCGTCTATGGCGAGAAGCAAACCGAGTTCACGGAAAGAGCGCAGGGTGTTTATGGTCGTCTCGTCGAAAGACAGCGCCGCCTGCTCGGTCACTTCGAGGCAGAAATTTTTTCCTTCGAACGGCTCTTTTGCGTTGAGTTTACGGAAGAACTGCAAGTAGCGGGGAGTTACGATGGTGGTGCCCGTTACGTTTACGGAGATCTTCACCCCGTCGCCGAAGCGTTCGATTATCTTCGGTCTGTCGTCAAGCGCCCGAAGAACTACCGCTTCTTCAAGGTCAGGCAAAAAACCGCCTTCCTGCGCGAGTTTAATGATTATAGGCGGATAAACGGAACCGTAATTCGGGTGTTCCCACCGGAGCAGGGCTTCCACGCCTATACACTCTCCGTTGTGATGATATTGAGGTTGATACGCGAGGACTACCGCGTTTTGCAAATCGTGTTCCATATCCGCGCAGAGCGCGCGAGCGAACTCTCCGTAAACGTTCTTCTGATCGATAAGTTGGGTGCCGGCAAGCGCTTGTTCGTTACGGCGGAAATAATCCACGAACGAATCGTACTCCCTGCGGTATTTTTCCTTTTCACGCTTGTCCAACAGGCGCACGAACGGCAGATAGATCAGAACGCCCGCCGCCACGTTCACGACCTGCAATATTATCCCGGCGACAGAACCCGTTGCCCTGAACCCGCCGAGAAATATAGGCGTAGTCCATTCCACCGCGCCCGTAATTACGGGCACGATGCCCGTCGCTATCGAAAGATAAGCGATAGAATAGCATACGAGCGGAACCGTTACGAAGGGTATAAGCATTACGGGGTTGAAAATTATCGGCAGCCCGAATACCATAAGTTCGTTTATATTGAAGATCATCGGGAATGCCGCGGCATAACCGAGCCCTCGGCGCGCCCTGTTCCTTGAAGATACGAGTATCGCTATAAGCAGGCATATCGCGGAGCCGCACCCGCCCATAAGAACGAAACAATCGAAAAATTCTTTGGTGAGAATTGCCGCGGGCAAGTTTCCCGCGGCGACCGCCGCCTGATTTGCGGCGAGCCCGGGGGCGAAATACGTTTGCATAACGCCTTCCAGCGTATCGCTGCCGTGTATGCCGAAGAACCATAAAAGCGATGACAGCAAAACGAAGAAGAAACCCTTGAAAAAACCCGTTCCTCCGATAGAAAAGATCTTATCGAACATTATGGAGATCAGCATTCTGAAGGAATCTACGCGGAATATGAACACTATCAACGCGT
>JAFTDZ010000242.1 GCA_017453885.1 Clostridia bacterium | reverse complement strand
CCTATGATCGGGAAAACGAATTTGCCTGCCTCGGGAATGCCGACGGCGTCCTTTACGTGTACGTGGAAAATCTTTTTTCCCCAACCTTTTACGAGGAATTCCATATCGTTATTTCCGTATAAAACGTCGTGCGAGGGATCGAGGTTTACCCCGAGTTTATCGGAGGAATAACTCGTTTGCAGATATTTATTCGTATAGAAATCGTGAACGAGCATACCCCACACATTTTCCACGGCTACCTTAACGCCGCAACTTTCGGCTATGGGCAGTATCTTGTCAAACGCTTCGAAAACCCATTTCCATCCGTCGCCTGCGCTCACTCCTTTGCCTACGGATATCGAATCCGGCAGCCAGGGCACCGGCCCCGTGAACACGTTTACCGTATCTACGCCTATATCGGCGGTCTTTCTTATATTTTCGCAGATAAGTTCAACGTTCGCATTTCTCTTATCCGCATCCGGAATAACAAGGTCGTGCTGACACAGAACTTCCGATATTTCAAGCCCGTTTTCTTTTGCTGACCTGACGAGATATTCACTGTCGTTACGCGCCTTGTTTTCCGCAAAAATAATATCGTCGATAAGTTCAACGCAGTCGTAACCGGATTCTTTAATAAAAGAACAAAGTTTGCCGTAATCCCACGAGAGCATTTCGCCGTTAGCCAAAAATCCCGTTTTAAGCATATGAACACCTCTTTTCAGCGTTTTTTATTTTTCTTTGCGAGCGACGCGAAAGAGAGCAACAACGCCGCCGGAATAACGGTTGCCGCGCCCGTACTGCCGCCGCAGCCTTTGCCGGGTTCGCCGCTGTCGATCACGACGTTCACGGAGAAACTATCGTAAAAGCCTTCGTAAATCACGTTTATCTCCTGCTTACCGATCCTGTCTTTTGAATAGCCGGCTATAGTTGACATGGATAACGGCACGTTTGCGGTCGTTCCGTCATCGTAAGTGGCTTTTAACAGCATACCCGTCGTGTCGAAATCTTCTCCCTGCCTGTATTCGGTTTTATTCGGTTTTGTAACGGACACCGCCACCACTCGCCTCGAAACCGTAACCGTGAACTTCGCCGTTACCGACGGGTATTTCACCGAAGAAACCGTTATTACCGCCTTGCCGCCTTTTATGCCGGTTATCGTTCCGTTTAATACGGTAGCGACGCTCTCGTCATCTGAAGTGAAATTCAATTCTTTATACGAAGCGTTGAGGGGGCTGAAATACACCTGAAGATCGATAGTGCCGCCAACGAATATCGTTTCCGATTCCTTTTCGAGAGCGATGCGCTCGAGCGGGAATTCCGATACCCTGTAGGTTACGTATTTTACCGCATCCGCTCCGTCTCCGCCGAGCGCGCTTATCTTAACGGTTACGTTACCCGCCTTTTTCGCAGTTAAAACGCCCTTTTTGGAGATTTTTACCACGTCGTTTTCAGACGTTTCAACAACGTCGTAAAGAAGATATTTTATGGCTGCGTCCGAAGGAACCGTGACGGCGTTTATCTGCATTACCTGATTTACCGCTATATCGAGCGGGTGCGCCTTACTTTCTTCCGCGCTCGGATATCCGTTCTCGGCAGAAACCGCGCTTACGGCTATATCCGTTACCGCGGTCTGCCCCGGTTTGAATATTACGTTTACCGAACGCCCGTTCATATTTTTACCCGACGGGAAGAACAATCCGCCGTCAAGCGTGAATGTGACCGTTGCGCTATCGTAATCGAGCGCGGGTATTCTTACGCTTGTGAATAAAATATAGTTGCCGTAATAATCCACACGCAGGTTGTTGGTTCCGAAATAAGCCGGATCCGACAACTTTATGCCGTTCACTTTTACGTTTTCAAGCAAAGACGTGTAATATCCGCCGCCTATAGCCTGGTCTATCGACGCTTCGGTCCTTTTGCCGGAAGCGAGCGTAGAGCCGTAAAGTTGCGAGTAATGCTGGTTGTATTGCTCCAACACGTCCGTGCCGGCGGGAAGCACCGAATTTTCCCCTGCGAAGATTATCGGGAAACGGTAATACGTTCCGTCGAAAGACAAATTGAAGTTGCCGGAAGCATCGGAAAGGAAAAGTTGATTTTCTTCGTTAAAATCTATCCGCGCTTTTTGCACGGAAGATCTTATCCAGCATTTCGCCTCGTTTACGTAATAGCGGATTATACGGTTTCCGTTATATACTCCGGTAGCCGGGCTGAGCCAACCGCCGGAAGAATAGTTCGGAAGTTTTAATCCCGTATCTATCCTGAACGCCTTGCGCTCTATTGCCGAAATATCGAAACTATCGCTCCGCATTCTGAACGTTACGGTCAAAAAACGGCCGTTCGCCCCTATTTTCGGAACGGTAACGTTACTCCCCGCGGGATTTCCGGAAAGATCCGAAAGAACGGTACCGTTGAAATACATTTTACTTCTCGCGTTGGCATCCGCCGCGCCGGTAAGATTGTCGGCGGGAGCGTCGGTGATCAAGACGCTGAAAGGGATATTGAAACTTACGTCCGTATAATCTCCGGATACGACCGGATCGGACAACGCGCTGAAATTTGCGATCGATATATCCGACGAAGTTTCGCTCCACTTGCCGTCCGCCCACACGATATTGTAGTCTTTATCCACGGTATCGCCGCTGAACTGAATATTTGCCAAATCGCCCGAATAAGGCAGCGGACATCCGGCCTTTAGCGTAAACATTGTGAATTCCGGAAGAATACCGCTCAAAATCATTACGTATATTCCGTTCATATAGCGGTTTACGCTGAGATTTACGCCCGTATTTGCCTGTTCGAATTCGGCAAAGGTCATGCCGTCCAGAAGCAGATAACTCTGCATTTGGGGGTTTTCTTCCAACTGCTGCGAATAGCCTGCGGGATTCCCGCTCGTTCGGCTGTAATTATTCCAGTTGCCGAAAATTATTTTGCCTATTCCGGAGCCGTGGTCGCCCGCTTCGGTAGCCGAAACGGAATCGGCATATGCGGTCGTAGCGGTCGGCGTTAAAGCCGCGCCGACCGAAACCGCCAACGTTAAGGTAAACGCCAAAAGCAAATACCAGAAAACATTATTTCTTTTCATCGATATTTCCTCAAATTATCTTTTCTCGGATTTTTTACTCACGCCGAAAGCCGCCGCCGCAAGAATGATAAGGAACGCTTGCCAAGAAGCGGCAACTCCGCCGAAACAACCTACTCTGTCGGTTTTTTCTTCCTCTCTCTCGACGTTCGCGGTGAAAGTATAGGAATAATTTTCATAGAACGCGGTGATCTCAATTATATCCGCGTCAACGCTTCCGTCGTATTCGAAGGTTACGTTATCGTTGTCGAAATCGATTTTTTCGCTTGTTCCGTTGTTGTAGTAAACGGTGAAATAACCGCCTTCGGTAACGAGTTCGTCGTCTGCTTTTTTATAAGTTGCGGAAGCGGGAGCGGAACCTTCGATATAAGTTACGGCGATAGCGGTAACGGTAACTTCAAACGTATCGGTAACGCCCGCGTAAGTTACGGTAACCGTTTTGGTACCTGCGGCGGCGCTGTCGAAACCGGTTACGGTAACGCCTTCCGCGGTGAGCGCCGTTTCATCTCCGTAAACGCCCGTATCGTAATACGCTACGATATACCCGCCTTCGAGCGAGAGTTCGTCGCCCACGTAATAATTCGTTTTGACGGGAGCGGTGACGGTTATGCTTTCCACGATAGGCGCTTCCACCTTAACGGAGATCGCAGCAACGGCGGTTTCACCGTGTTTTACTGTAATTACAAGGTTATCGTCGGGTTCGGAGGAATCGTACCCTTCCACCGTGAAGCCCGCGGGAAGTTCGCCCGAGCCGAAGTTTACGGTGCGGTGATGATCTTCGCCGAAGTTTACGTTTATGACCATTCCGTTTAAGTTCAACGGTTCGCCCGCTTTATAAGTTGTTTTAGCGGGTTGACTTATAACGGTGTAGCCGGTAATTTCTCTTACGCTGTAGCCGAAGGAGAAGTCGTAACCGTGGTAGTTGAAGTTCACGGCGCCGTCGCCTGCCGCCGCGCTGTCAAAACCGGTGAAGGTAACGGACGCGTCGTTAGCGAGGTCGTGAGCGATCGCGCTGCCGTCCGCATAAGTAACGTTAACTTTTACGTCGTGCTCGTCTAATTCTTCACCTACCGCATAGAAAGGTATTGCGGAATCGGTGAGCGTAACGGAAGTTACTTCTTTCCATGCGGGAACGCCGTTTTCGGTTACCAACTGGTAGGTGTAATCTCTGTCGAGAACAAATCCGTTCAAAACGAAGTTTTTACCCAACGTTATAATCGTGCCTTCGGGGAAGTTTCTCGGGCCTTCGCCGTTTGCCCCGTAGAGGAACAGGAGCACCCATATGACGTCCTGCTGTCCGCCGTGGGGTACTGCACCGAGAGATTGAGAGCCGAGCCAGAATACTATTTCGGGATATTCCGCAAACGTAAATCTGGTTTTCTGGCCGTTTATCGTAAGGTTATCATGGAGAGAATGTCCGTCGACACCGAGGTCGACAATCGCGTCGTTCCCGTGGCCGGGCATATAGATATCGAAGCGGATGTTTGCGGTAAGAACGTCCGGTGTGGCAGGATGCAATACCGTTTCCGCTATATGGGTTTCGGTTAATATGGAACTTCCGTAAACTACATAGTTGAACGCCGAAAGCAAATCAAGCGAAGGAGTAGGCGTATTTTCGTCGAGGGCTATATAGCAACCGTCAAACGAAGGATAATCCGTAACGGGAATATATATCCAGAGATAGTGACCGGCATTCGGATCGAAAAGATAATTTATATAACCGCCGTCCGTAGCGGAAAGCGCAACGCTTTCGTTGCCGGAAACGATCTTAATCGCATCGGCGAGAGCCGAAAAATCGTTATAACCGCCCTTTACGGGATCGCCGGATATACCGATAAGAGCAATATGATGAGTTGCGGTGAAATTCGGGAAGAATCCGCCGGGAGCAACGCTCAAAACGGAAGTTTCGTAAGTGTATTCGAAGGCTTTCAGCGTGGTACCCTCGAGAAGTTCGTAATCTTCCGCGAGAGAAACCGTGAACGAGCCGTCGAACGCGTAAGCGGTTTTGGGTACGGTTATAACGAACGCCTTATCCGTATAGGCGAGAGTTGCGCCTTCTATATCGGCAACGGCGGTTTCGCCTATCTTAACGCAAGCGGCGAGCGCGGAGTAGTTTATATCGGGCAGTACGTCGTTTAAGCCGATAGTTACGTAATTGTTGGTCGCGTCCGACGAGTAATTTAAGGAAACCGCGTTTATTTCGCCCGCAACGCGCTCTACCGTGTAGTTGAACGGAAGTTTAATGCCGCGGTAATTTACGTAAGCGGTTTTATCTTCGCCGTCGTTCACGCTGTCGAAGCCCTCTACCGAGCAGTAAGCGCCGTAATCGTAAACGTTGGAAGTTCCGTCCGTATAATTAACGGTTATTTTGATGCCGTCGGCTTCGAACGCTTCGGCAACGAGGTAATTCGTTTTAGCGGGAGCGGAAGCGGTAACGGAAGAAACTTCCTTCCATACGAATTTGTTGCCCTCTCCCATGACAGCCTGATAGGTGTAATCTCTATCGAGAATAAATTTGTCGATTTTGGTATTTCTGCCGAACGTAAGGAGCGTGCCTTCGGGATAGTTCCGAGCGTCCCCGCTCTGATTTTTGTTATACAGGAAACCTAATATCCAGTAAGTGTTTCCTCCCCCGCCTAAGGACTGGAAGGATATCCAAGTTTCAATGCCGGGATACTCCGCAAAGGTGAATATATTATTTTGCCCGTTAACCGAAAGGTTATCGTGTAAAGAGTGCCCTAAAGTTCCCAAATTCGAAACGTCGTCGCCACCGTGGCCGGGCAAATATACGTTGAGGCGGATATTAGCGTAATAAGGTTCAACCGGGTTTGAATGTAATACCGCGCTTTCTATATACGTTTCGGCGTAAGCCTTAGCGTCGTAAACCCAGTATCTGAAAGGCGAAAGTTTGCCGAGCGAAGGAAGCGTTGCGCCTTCGGTGAGTTCCAGCCCGTAACCTTCAAACGAGGGATAAGCGGAAGCAGGAACGTGGATCCAGAAATGTCCGTCGCCGGGATAGGTTATAAACGCGCCTTCCACGTCGGACAGGGCTACCGGCTGCTGCCCGCCGATTATCTTAACCGCGCTTTCGAGAATTGATAAGTCTGCGTAGTTGCCGTTCAGGGGATCGCCGGAAGCGGCTGCCAGCGTAAGTTGATAGGTCGTTCCTCCGATTGCGAAATCCTTGAAGAACGCCGCGGTAGAAAGCGAGATATCAGCGCCGACGAAAGTCTGTTCAAAGGGTTTTACCGTAGCTCCTTCGGATAGTTCGCAATCTTCGGCGAGTTTTATGCCCTTGCCGTAGAAATCGGCTACTTCCGTTTTGGGAATGCTTACGGTAAGCGTGGCGCCGTAAACGGCAACGGTTGCGCCTTCTATTCCGGAAACGGTTCTGCCGTCGCCCGTAACGGTGAGCGCCGCCGCGAGAGTTTCAGCCTGTTCCGCGGTTATTTCCGCGGTGAGCGTCATGCTTACGGTGTGCGCGGTTTCCGTGCCCGCGTAGGCGAAATTACTCGCAAATATATCGCCCAAAGGCGCCTCTACCGTGTAAGCGAACGGAAGTTTTACCCCGTGATAGTTAACGTAAGCGGTGTAATCGCCGGGCACGCTGCTGTCGAAGCCTTCTATTTCGGTATTCGTGATGCTGTCGGCATAGTCTATCGCTCTCGCTTCGGTGCCGTCGGCATAGGTTACGTTTATCTTTGCGCCGGTAGTATCGAGCGCTTCGTTCGGCTGATAACTCAACTTTTCGGGAGCGGTGAGCGTTATGCCCGAAACCTTATGCCATGCGCCGCTATACTTCTGATAAGTAACCTTTTCTTTAAGAGCGGTTTCGCCCAGGAAATTAAATACAGGTCCGTCTATAATCACAACGGTATCTTCGGGAATATTATAGGCCGTTCCGCTGCTGTAAAGGAAGAATAATCCGGTAACGTAACCGCTCGCTCCGCCGTTCAATGCGGGATTGCCGTGAAAACCGAAATCCAAAACGAAAGCGGTATCGGGATATTCTTCAAAAGTATAATTAAAATCGTTGCTGCTTGCCCTTTTGCCGTTTACCGTAAACTGTGAATGCGCATTTACGGAAAAAGTTCCCATTCCGTTAGAGAACGCATCCCATTGCGGGTTCTGAACGTCCGCTTCGATTATAAAGCAGGTGGATACTCCCCAATCCGATACGGATTTTACGTCTATTCCTATCTCGAATTTGAACGGTGCAAGCGTATATTCGGAAGACAATTCCATACTTTCCGCAAATTCCACGGAATAGCCGTAAAGATTCGGGATAGTTTCCGTTATTGGAATCAGGAAATTAAAAGCGTGATTGCCGTTATCGAAATGAGCCTGCTGGAGACAATTCGGGAAATTGGCATCGGCTAAATCGGAAAGTTTATATTCTACGTCAGTGCCGATTTTTTTAAGTTTTACGTTGCCAAAAGCCGAAAAATCACAACCCGTAAGATCTGTGCCGGGTACAAAAGTTTGTATTAAACTGTACCCGCTGAAATTCGACGTATAACTGATAAAAGTCAATTGTATCTCGGTCGCTTCGGCATCCGCCTTGTTGTGCCTGAAAGTTCCCGCTGCGATAAAAGATACAGCCATTAAAGCGACGAGCGCCGCAATAAGAAGGTTTACCTTCGGTTTTGGTTTGGTTGTGTTCATAAATTTTCCTCCATTATATTATTTTTTTACTCTTTCGAGTTTTGATCGTTATAGCCGCAAGGGCGAAAAGCGTTGCCGCAACTATAAAGGCGTTGCCCTCCGCCGCTCCGCCGCAACCTTTTACGTTTTCCGTAACGGTAACTTCAAACGAAGAATAGTTTACGATCTTCACGTTGAATTTCGCCTCTCGGGTGATGCCGTCTTCATCCTTCGTAACGAGCACAAGGCCGTAAACGCCGTTTTCGTGGCTTTGAAGAAAACCGTTGCGGATAAGCAGGGTACCCTGCCTTTCGTTATACATATAATCCTTATCCGTTATCCCCCAGCCGTAAACGGTGCTGAACTTATCGTAAAAGAGCGACAGTTTTATACGGAGATCGGAAGCGTTGTCCGCCGTTTCTATATCGCTTACCGTTCTGTTTTCCACCTTGTAGCCGGTAACCGTCTTTCTGTCGAAAACGACGGTAGGTATTCCTAAATCGTCCCTTTGAGAAGCGACCACCGTGGGAAGATTTTCAACGTAATTATCCGGATAATATCTCACCCTTATAAATTGCGCGCCGTTTTCGCTCGAAGCGAATATCTCGTTAAGCCCGTAAGTCTTGCCCGTAAAGAAGGAGCGTTTTAAGGTGAGAATGCCTTCCGAATAAGAATAATCCGCCGCGTTCACCGCCTGCTTCATATCCTTATCGTAAAAGAGAGAAATATTTTCGCCGTAATTTTCTAAAGAAATATTGAAATCGCCTTCGGAGAGTTTATATTTCTTTACGGGTAGGCCGCTGTCGTAAGGCGCGTTCACTCCTCTTAAATGCAGAACGTTGTTCTTATCCGGCTGGCGCGGAATTTCGGAAAAACAAATATAAGGATAAGCCATGTAGCCGCTCTGTTCGAAAAAGGAACGCTTCATACTCCTGAACGTATAGACGTAAATATCGTTGAAATAAACGTCCGTTCCGTTATCGTTCACGATAAAAGAGATTCTGTCAAGCGTGGAAACTCCGTCGTAAACTTCCCTGTTTTTGGGAACGGCGTTCCAGGCGACGTAATAGTCGGTCATACCGAAGTCGTCGATCTCTATACGGGCGGAAACCGCAAGTTTACCTACGAATACGCACGATCCGCTTTCGGAATATGCGAGTTGCCCCTCGTCCTCGAACGGAGATTCTATAACCGAGGCTCCGCCGCCCATCTTTTCGTATCTTATCGGCGTCAACCCGTCGAGCGGCGTTCTGCCTAATTTTATGGCGAGATAGTTCTGCGGGCCGTTTCCGTCAAGACAGCAGTCTATGATTATAGGTTCGTCCACCGAATAACCTTTGGTGCTGAAAACGCGCTCTCTCATAAGCATATTGCCGGTGTACGCCGCCGTCCACGGAAGAAGGTCGTTATGCTCGTCAACCTCGAAGCGGTAAGTGCCGTCAAAATCTCTTTCCACTTTGCTTTCGCCGAGCGTCATCCACGGTCCGTATACGCTTTTTTCGTAAGACCTTTCGGGTGTTTTAAGCGCAACGTTCATATCGGGCACGGCGATCGCTTTTGCCTCTACGGCGACCTTCGCCGCGCTTAAATCGAAAGAGCCGTACTGCGCAACGGGAACGAAGTTCGTTCCGTCCGCCGCTATCATATACCAACCGTTTTCCTTGCAACACGACAAGGTGTGCCAGACGCCGAAATTAGTCTTATAGGAATAAACCGTTTCAACGTAGTGCCTGCCGTTTTCCTTTCCGTCGCTCCCGTCTGCCTTTATTGATTGACCGAGATAGCAGAGATTGACGAAAATGCGGTTGGGATAATTTGCGTTATCGTCCGAATACTGGTGATAGAACGTCGCTTCGAAGCCGTTGCCGTTTCCGTCGGTCACGGTGAATTTGACGTAACTGTGGTTATAGAAACGCGCGTCGTTTATCACGGCGCCCTTATCCAACACGGTAGCCCCGTGCGGATTTTCAAACACGTAAACTTCCTCTCCTACGGAAAAACTTTCGTCGTCGGGAAGCATATACGCGAACTCCAACCCGTTTTCCATATCCGAAGGGTAAATATATTCGGCGCGGATATAATTTTCCGATATGCCGTTGTTGTCTTCGGTGAGCGGATCGCTTATCAGAACGCCGGTCTTATCGAAATTGATCATTCCGTTAGGAGAAGATACTCTCCACCCGCGAAGATCCGTTTCGGCAGACGCCGTAACGTTCGCGAAAGAAACGCCCATCGCCAACGAAAGGGCGAACGCAAACGCAAAAATAAACGTTATTTTCAATTTATAACTTGCTTTTTTCATACGATTTTCCACCCTTATCAAATTCCGTAAGCGTACGCGTAACGGCCGAGCGGCGCGCTGTTTCCGTTTACGTAGAAGTTCATTATATCGTTGGGCTCTGTAACGTTATCCGAAACCTTTATCCTTATAACGGGTTTATCGGCGTCGGCGCCGATAAGTGACAACGGAACGGTAACAAGCATGGCGTCATCCGTATATTCCACGGTCGCGTCTCCCGCTTCCGCCCATATGAAACCGCCGTTGCTGCGCTCTACGCTCGTCTTTGCGCCGGAGCCGGGTTTACGGTTGATAACGTAATCGAACCCGCAGAAAGAATTTTTGCTTCCCGTTCCGAGCCATACGTTCATATAATTATAGTCGCCCGCGGTGCGCTTGGTAAGTTTTTCCGCAGTGGTAACTTTGATATACAGATTGTTTCCGTCGTGCGTTACCTGAACGGTCTTTATCCTGTTGCGCGTCGTTTCGTTTTTATATCTTTCGGTGGAAGATCCGTAACGGAGAAAATCCCTGTTTATAGCCCATTCGGGGCTGACGTAATTCATGAACGAGCGAACGCCGTTCCATTTATCGTCGTTTATGCCGGTAACAGTATTCTGCGGAAGGGTATATCTGGTAGCCGTGCCGTACTTATAACGGTTGACCTTCGCCCTCGTGAGAAGAAGAAAGTTATCGCCGTAGCCGCCCTTCATAGGCTCTATATCGCGGGAATATTCCTCGCTGTATTCGTCGATGTATTTCACCGCGCCGTTCACGTTGAGTTTCGGGGCTACCCATTCGTTGAACTGCGTGATAAATACGCGATTTACGGGGTTTCCCGTGTCGAGCGTGGAATAAACGGTATCCCACTGGCGCGAAAGGTTAAGCCCGGCGCGCCCCGCTTCAAGCGAGTTTGTGCCCGCGTTTACCCTGTTCCTCTGGGAAGAAGTACCTCTGCCCTGACCGTACTCGGTCACGCCTTCGGGATGGGAATATCCTCTGCCCCAATTCCTGCCTTCGTCGCTTGCCGAGCCGGTTTTCGCGTGCTGCATAACGCTTACGTTCATTTGTCCGTTATGGTTCAACTGCGGATAAATGAATTCCATCCAGGAAAACGCTTCGTCCTCGTGCGGTTCGTTCGGCCATTGAGTAGGTACCGCGTCTATAAATTCATAAGCCTCTCTCTGCGCGTCGGTTATGTTAAGAAAATCGCCTTTGTTCACGGAAACGAGCGGTTTGCCGTTCGGGCTGTACCAAAGGTCGGGATAATAATACCCCCTCGGGCCGGCGGTCTCTTCATTAAAATAACTGTTGTAAAGTTCCTCTACCTTCTCGTGGGAAGCGTGATTGCACACCCACATAAGTTTAGGTACTCTGAAACCCTGTCCCTTATAGTACGCAAGCGTTTTTACGATAACGTCCGAAACGTTCACGTACGCTATAAGATTAGTGATATCGAAACCGATAAAATCGAGTTCCATATCCATAAGCATCTGCATATGTTTGTTTATTACCCACGGATCCGCGGACCTGTAATAGCCGAAAAGAGATTCTCCCCACCAATGCTGTTGATTGAGCGGGCTTATCGCGCTTGACGCCGCGGACATATCGAACACGAGTTCGGGATGCTCTTTCAATATTTTTGAAATATCGTAAACGTTCGTTTCCAAATTGGGATGATTGCCGTTCAACAGATAATAAAATATACCCACGTCCCTTTTGAGAACGTTGCCGTTTCCGTCGGTCACCGCCTTTCCGCGCGGGATAACTTCCCTGCCGTAAACGTCGGTAGCTACAAGGTTTTCAAACGTATATTCCATATTTGTCGCGAGATTTACGGGGCGGGCATCCAGACCGCCTTCGGCGTAAACCGCTTCCGGCCCGAAAGGCTCGGCGTCGTAATCTACGGTTTGGTTTTCGCCTTGCTGACTGATGGCGTCGTCACCCGGCACAACTATGGTATAACTTTTCTGCGTCGAGCAGGAAAAGCACAAAAACGTGATCAGAAAAGTTAAAATACCGGCGATGGCATTTTTTGTTTTGTTCATAATTACCTCCTTATTCATTGATCTTTATCCTTTTATACCGGACATAACTACCCCTTCCACCATATTCCGCTGGAAGCAGAAAAACAGTATCAAAGGCGGCAGAGCCATAAGCGTGCCGACGGCGGCGCGTATCCCTTCGTCCCCCGGGCGGGGAATTACGGATTTCTGAAAACGCAGAAACACCGCGTAGGCAAGCGTGAATTTGTTTTCTTCTGCGATGCTCATATAGATCATCGGGCCGTAATAATCGCCCCAATTCGCCACGAAAACTTCCACTATGATGAATATCAGTACGGCGGTACAGTTCGGAAGGGTTATTTGCAGATAACGCCGGAAGTATCCCGCGCCGTCTATCTCGGCAGCCTCGTCAAGTTCTTTCGGAATACCCATCATAAACTGCCTTATAAGAAAAATACGCATCGCGCCCCCGCCGAAAACGTTAGGTATCATCAGCGGCCAATAGGTGTTGAGAATGTGCAAGTCGCCGAACAGAACGTAAAGCGGCACCTGCACTATCGTTGCGGGCAGAAGTATTGTGGAAAGCATTACGGCGAATATGATGTTTTTACCCGCAAATTTACACTTTGCGAACCCGAAAGCCACAAAAGACGCCGACAGCGGGACCGCGATTATGTTGAAAACAACTATCTTAAGGGTGTTGAAAAGGAATTTTACATACGGTACGGCGTGATCGGAATACGCGTCTTCCCCCGAAAAAACAGCGCGCCACATATCGAGAGTGAGATCCGTAGGGATAAGCACGATAGGCCTTGCCGCGGATTGCTTCACCGACATCACGCTCCTCGTGAGCATATAGTAGAACGGGAAGAAGAAAAACACCGCCACCACTACGTAAAAGCACCATTTCAAAACCGTTTTTGCCGTTTTTACATAAACGGCTCTTTTCGCCGGATCATTCCTCACCATAAAACACCCACTTGCTCGTTCTGAACATTATGATGACGAGGACGCCTATTATCGCGAAAAGTATCCACGCCGCGGCGGAAGCGTAACCGAATTTCATTCTCAAAAACGCGTCCCTGTAAATTTTTACGGACATGAAATATACGGAATTTTCATACCCCCTGCCGCTTAACGGCGCGAGCATAAGCGTGCCGTTATACTGAAGCGCCCCTATCACCCCCGTTATAAGATTGTAAAATATCGTAGGGGTAGTCATAGGTATCGTTATTTTTACGAATTTCGTAAAACCTTTCGCTCCGTCGATATCGGCGGCTTCGTACATGGTGCGCGGAATGTTGTTGAATGCGGCAAGCCACAGTATCATTCCGCTGCCGAGCCCCCATAAATTTGTTATGAAAAGCGTTATCATGGACGTTTCCGGCGCTTCGAGAAAGGTGAACGCAGGCAACCCCAAAGACGTTAAAATAGAGTTGAACGCTCCGTTTTCCGAAAGCATATCCGCCCACATCGCCGCCATAACCACGCCGGGTATCACGCACGGGATATAAAACAATACCCGTACCGCGTAAACTCCTCTGCCCTGCTTGCTTACGGACAGGGCGAGAAGATACGACAGGGAAAGATTAAGCACTACCGCCACGGCAGCGTAAATAAGCGTGTTGGAAAGCACTTTACCTAAACCGTCCACATCGTTTCTGAACAAATTTACGTAGTTTTTGAACCCGACGAATTCATACGTCATAAAACCGTCGTAATTGTGAAAGGAATATATAAGCGAACTTATTATCGGCCAGAACGAAAATACCGAAACGCCTATTATAAGCGGCAACATAAAAGTATAGCCGGCGATATTCCTTTTTAATTTATTTACGGTTTTTCCTGAAATTTTCATCCGTTATCCTCGTTGCAACACGGGTTGCGTCAGTTGGATTTTATTATGTTGTCAAGCGCGGTAACGCAATCTTCGATGGCTTTCTGCGGTTCTTTGCCCGTTCCCCTTATGGGTTCGTTGAACATATTTATCACCGCTTCCATAAGATCGACCTGTTTGGAAGATTCCTGCGAGAGGAAGAAGTTTGTGCTGTAGTTGCGCTCGGCTTCCCAGAAGAACGCGTCGAGATTGAGGTTGCCTTTGTTCTGACGCCAGAGGTTGCTGCCGTCCTGCATATCCTTTCTTACGGGCGGTTGAGAAACGCCGCCTTTCGCCATACAATTCTGCCCGTCGCGGGAGAGAGTGAAACTCAAAAACTGCCAGGCGAGATCTCTCTTTGCTCCGGTGAGGCCTGAATATATACCGTAACCGGTAACGCCGGCTCCTATCTTTGCGCCGCTGTAATCCTTGTTTTCTCCGCTGCCTTTGCCGATCAGGGGGAATGTGACTATACCGAGGTCGGAGCCGAGGCTCTTGAGATAATAATCGGGATGCAGAGAGTGAAACTGTATCGCCGCGGTTTTTGTTTCAAAAGCGAGTTGGTTGGGTTCTTTCTCCTTGGTGTAACCTTTTGTAACGAGGTCTTTGAGGAGATTTACCGCATTTAAGGTCTCCGCGGAATTCAGGGTAATGTTGCCGTTTTCGTCAAACACTTTACCGCCGGAAGATTCGAGCATCGGGAACAGAACGGCTTCCCACTGCCATTGACCGGAAATGAAGGGCTTGCCGTCGTAATTGTCCGCATAATACTTTTTTAATTTTTCGCACGCGGCAAGAAAATCTTCCCACGTCCAGCCGTTTTTGACGGTCGTCATATCGACGCCCGCGGCAACGAACTGCTCCTTATTGTAATAGGTAACTATCCTGTCGGCGCTTCTCGGAACAAAAAACTGATGGCCGTTATAATTCTTCTGTCCTAATTTCCAAAGGCTGTCGTAGAATTGATCCTCAAAATTTTCAAACGCGTAAAAATCGGGATATTCGTTTTTGCCCTGTTCGTATTTATCGTTTTCAAGTTGTATATATTTATCCATATCGAGAAGCAAACCGCCCTCGATAAGCGGAAAACATTCGGTAGCGTTCGTCTGAATTATATCGGGCATGCTCCCCGTGCGGTACGCTTGCATAAGATCCTGATAATAACTTGTGGATCCGTAAGTTACAAGCGATATACTGACGTTGGGGTATATCAGTTGAAAGGCCTTTTCAAGTTCTTTGAAGTGATTTTCATCTTCTTCGGTCTTTCCGTAAAAACCGATTTTCAACGTCGTCGAAATATTCGAATCCACCGTCAGGTTCGCTTCGTAATTTTCGTTTTCGCTCGTCCTTTTACCGGGCGTAGGGCCGCAAGCGGCGCATGATAACGCAATGGCGACCATAAGCAGCATGCAGGCAAGTTTCATGAAGGTTTTTTTCATTTTCGTTCTCCTTTTTATATATTATTTTTGTTTTTTCTTTTTTATATCAATCGAAATCGATAACGTCCTCGCTTTTGCGAAGCAGCCACTTCCCGCCCGTGAAATCGGGTACTGCCTGCGATTGCCCGCCGGCATTTATGGATTGTTCGGAAAGGTAAGATATAGCCATCCAGGTTGCCGCGTCGTAAACGTCTATGGGCATTTTTTCTCCGGAAAGCGCCTTTTTCACGAAAATTTCCATCATTACGGCATCCATTCCGCCGTGGCCGGCATCGAGTTGTTCCTTCGTTATATTCTTCCATACGGACGGGAGATAGTCCTTTTCGTACTCGCTTGCGTTGTTCACGAGAATTTGAGCGAACACGGGGTATTGCCCCACGTTTTCGGGGTGAACTTTATCTATATAAACCGCGTTCAACGTTTGGTTGTACAGCCCTTTTGTTCCGCGGACCGTAAGCGCCCTGTCGTAAAAGGACGGCAGAGTGGTATCGAGTTTCAATTCTATAGTCTGCCCGCCCGCGCAGGTTATTATCGTGTTTACTATATCGCCCTGCGCGAATTCCGCGTCCGCAAGTACGTTTTTCTCCTTTGCGTACGCTTTCATTCCCGCCGCCTTTGACGCGACCGAAACAAGTTTGGTAATACGGTTGCCCCTGTTTACGTTTAAGATTTTCGCTATCGGACCGAGTTCGTGAGTGGGATAATTTTCGCAGTTACGGGCAAGATAATTTCTCAATCTGTAATGCCGTTTTTCATAACCGGTGATAATCTCCTCCCGAAGGTCGTGCGAATAAGCCCCGGAACAATGCACTATTTCGCCTAAAAGCCCCTTCCTCACCATGTTGGTCACGAGAAGTTCGCTTTTATCGAAACAGCAATTTTCCAAAAACATAAAAGGCGTTCCCGTACTCTCGTAAGTGTTTACGAGGTTGAAACAATCGTTTTCGTTATACGCGCCGCCCACATCGAGCCCGACTATTACGCCCTTGCGCATTGCGGCAGACGCTATCTCCGCATGAAATTCCCACGCCGTACACACGATGACCGCGTCGGAATTTTCCAAAACCTTATTATAATCGGTAAATACCGAGGGGCAAACGCCGGTTAGCGTTTTCGCCTCTTGCGCCGCCGCAAGCGCCTTGTCTTCATAAACGTCCGCAATAGCGGAAATTTCGGCGCACGGAACCGAAGCCACCGTTTTTACCAAAGCGTACCCTCTGCACCCCGCGCCTATTATTCCTATCCTGATTTTTTTCCCTTTCATTTTCTTCTTTACCGCGTCGGCAAAAATTTTCCTTCGCTCTCTCTTTTTTGTTGCGTATTATGCAACGCGTTTCTTTTTTTCTTAATTATACCACATACTCGCAATTTTGTCAATACCTTTTTTGAAAATAATCCGCTATTTTTGTTTTTGTATAATCTGATTGCAACATTGGATAGAGATTCAATTTTTGCAAATAAAAAATGAGGTTAAACTTATGAAGAAACTTATTGTAATTATAATTACCGTTTTATGTTTGGTTACCGTATTCGGCGTTTTTGGTAGATTAAAGAGTTATTTTAGTAATTCTGAACTTACAATATCAAATGAATCTATTGTATCCGATTCCACTCCTCTTATAGTTCGAAAAAATATTACAGAAAACGGTACATATCTTGCAAGCGATGATAATGCTGACGGATATTCAGTAGTTACAGTTAATATTGCCGATAATGGTGTAGTATTGCCCGAATATGTTGATTATCGAAATCAGCCTTATTTTTCAGAGATTGCATTTGGACCGGGTACCGCATTTTCATTTTCTACCGATTATTCTTATACTATTGGTTCTTATTATGGAGAAGGTGTTTTTTTGGACGGTTATGCTTTTGGTTATACTATGGATAATGGGCTTACACTCATTTTTGCTTGGGGCGCAATAGTTAAAAACGATATTGTTTATACCGTTGTATATGCATTTGATAATGCTAAAAAAATGTTATACGCCGGATATGTAGATAGCACTTGGGAAAATTTCTACACGCTTACCTATAACGACGTCGTTTATGTAAAACGTTATACAGGTTATTCTTTGGGCGATACGTTGTATAAAGCAAACGATACTTCCTTTATAAATTTGTTACCTGTTTCCGCTGAAACGGCTATTTCCGGAACATATGAAATATATCGTGGTTATGGAACTTTTGAAAAATCTATGTGTATTATTGATCACTCTTATCTTGAAATGTCAACTTGCTACGATATAATGTTTGATATTTGTTCCTCAAATGGTTTTTTCAGATATAAGGCTGCATCGGTGACCGGAGGGTTAATTGGTGGGAATAGTAAACTTATTTATGCAACTACTCCTACGGATAAATGGGTTACCGTTAATTTTTCGTCTTCATATGGTAGTCTATTTGAATTGTATGACGGAGACATTTGTTTAGGCGAATTTGAATCGTTTGCACAAATAATTTGCCATTCAGGAACTCTTACTATTTATGATAAAGGTGGCGATGATGAAAGTGGTTCGGCTATTGTTCAAGGTGGTATTACCGTATTAAGTGAAACGGATTGTTCGTATGAAGCAACATTCAGTGTTTCATCTACCGGTACTATTGATATTTCAGTCTCTGACTAATTATAAAATGCTGTGCTATCGGCAATACGGGTTTAAGACGGATGAAGGTTTTTTTGATAGTCTCTTTCCCTTCTTCCGTCAAATACGGGGTAGTCGCCTAACGGAAAGGCTTGACGTCTTTGAACCGGTATGACGTTCGAAACGCGGTTGTTGAAGGTTCGAATCCTTCCTATCCCCTCATTATTTAGCCGTGTGGGCTTAAAGCACAAAGGAGAAAAACAAAATGGCAAATGAAAAGGCAATGGTTGCAGAAAAGACGAAAGCAACGGAACAAGCAGCGGTAACGGAAACGGTTACGGCAGCGGAACAGGCAGAAAAGGTCACCGATAGCGGCCTTATTGTAATCCGTGAAGAATGGGAAGGCAAAGAAAAGCGTAAATTCTGGGGTTACAAAGTTAAAGGCAAAGTAAGGAATAAGGAAATCGTAGCGAATTTCGTCGCATATGATCAGGGCGGTTACGACATACTCGATCTTATTTTCGATATTTCCGATACGGCAAAACTCGTAATCAACGAAGGAAGTATGACGGATACAGAAACGGGTGAAGTAAGGAAATTCCGCACTTATTTCGTGCAGAACGTCGATGAAAACGGTCTTGTGTTTTCTTATAAGGTAAAACCGAACAGAGAAAGCGACAAATCGGCAATACAATTCCTTATTAACGTAGGTGCGGCAAAGGTAACGGGAGAGGCATAATGATAAAATACATAGAGGTAACGGACAAGGACGAGGGCTTCCGTGCGATTTTCCCCGTATTCGCAATACGGAGCGTTATAGAAGATACGGACGGGAACGCTATACTTGAAGTAGGCGAAACGAAACGAGGCGAACCTATTTCATTCATAGCGGCTGAAAAATACGAACAGATCGCGGCGCAGTTAATGCCGCGAGTTATAGGAGATTAAAATGAGTAAACTCGGCAAAGTAATGAAAACCAACAAATTCAAGTGGATAATATCCATTGTTCTTATAGCGATCCTCGGTTTAGCCGTTTTGGGTCTTGTTGCAAGGATGAACAGAAACGAAACGGTGAAAACGGTTGATAACTTCTCCTATTCTATAGGAAGATTGGACGATGAAGACGGTAAAACGCTTCTGAAAGACGGAAATAAACTCGATAATACCGGTATTTATACAGGGAATTACATTCCGTATAATAATCTCGTTATAGAACTCGGCGATAATGCGAAAGTGCGTTATTGCGTGAACTTCTACGATGAGGATTTCCAGTTCCTCGGCGTTTCTTCGTTCGTAACGGCGGATTACTCTACGGATATTATACCGGTTGCGATAGATGCAGACGATATAAAATACGTCAGGCTCGAAGTAGTTCCCACGGCGGATAAAGACGGTAAAGTTTCATTGTTCGAAGTAACGAAATATGCGAATATGCTTACCGTAAGATATTCGAACTGAAACAATAAAGGCGACAAGCCGTGTCGGGAAGTCTCGGCACGGCTTCGTTTTTAAGGTGTTACTATGGCAAAAAAGAAAAGTAGACATATAAAAGCAAAATATCCGCATTTTCGATATTTTAAGAAGTCAAGACATCCGGCTTTAATTGTTGGCGAAAAACCGATTGACGAATATAAATATCGTAAAGTAATGCATTCAGAAAAAGACGGTGATAGAAAAAACGAAATTGTATTTCCGAATCCGGATCCACGTGATTCAAAGCCTATGTATATAGGAAAGCGTGTCCGTCACGATAAAATGAATGCTTTTGAGAACAGTCCTCTGCCTTGGAAATATCCGAAAAATAAAAAGTAGCGCCCACAAGAGTCGTTAACTCTCGCATTGGGTGTTAAACAACACCGCGCTACTTGGTTATATTATATGCAAACTTACAACAAAAGTCAAGCAAAATTATACAAGAGGTGAAATTTATGAAAAAAAGGATAATGGCGATACTTGCCGTTCTGGTTATATTGTGCGGTATATTCGTGCCGGATATATACGCGGCGGTATCAGCGGAAGAAAAGAAGGCGTTTTCGGTAGTAGATCTCGATAAGACCACGATAACCGAGGATTTGGGCAATAATTTATCCGCGTATCTCGATGAAGATACGTCCGAGACGGACGTAACGCTTATATCGTTACAGGAATATTGCTATTCCCCGAAATATCCGAGCAATGCGGACGAAGTCGTTTACGGTGACGAATATTATAACGTTTATCTTTATTTTTATAATCCGAACGAATATGCGCTTGAATCGAAAGCGGATGACTCGGTTCAGATCTCCGGTTACGAATATTTTATACAATATCTGGATAAGACGTCAGACGGGTTATATTATAAATACAAGGTTATATACAAAAGCGATTTATATAATCGAATTACGGCATACTCCTATCTTCATTCCGGGGCGAGAGAATACGTTGTTGAGAAAATGTCGTTCAAAGTAGCGCCGAACGCCACTTATCTTTACGATAATTTATCTTTAACGTACACTTTCGACGGTTATGCGAGCGGTTTCGGCGGCGATAGCACGCGTTTAATACAGTGCGTTATGGAAGGTAGCGAAACGCTCCACCTTGACGTAACGCCCACGCAATATCGCCCTGCCGGAACGAACGGTAAAAATAATTATACGCGGGATATGTTACATAGCGTATATTTCTCCGTTCCGAACAGTTATCTTGAAACTTACGGCGAAATGTACGAAGTTCACGCCGAATGGCTTAACGCCGTAACGGCTCCCGCGCTCGTTACCGGTAATCAGACGGCTTATAACGCTATAACTCCGTATTTAGGGCAAAATATAGGTAAATATACGGATAGCCTTCCTTATATCTATTTAGGGCATGTCGGCGGGATATCTCAAGGCGGCGACCATCGTATATTTTATGATTTCGGTTATAATATTCCCGACGTAATTTTTTGGGGCGGAACGAGTTTTGATTATGTTCCGGTTGTATATAACAAATCGTCTTATATTTCCCCTCTTTATCTTATGTTCAACTCCGGTTCCGGAGCGAACAGCGCGGATACTTATATCGTTTCATCCGCTACGATAAAACAGGCGTTACAAAACGGCGCATATGGCGGAGATAAAGTTCTCAATCGTTATTATCGCTGCTTTTTTGATTCTGTAGATACGAGTAAAACAGAGGTTCGGATTACTAAAAATTATAATTTCCCTATTACGGATATGAAAGTTTCGCAAACGTGGTGGGAAAAGTTTTTAGGAACAAGTCACATTGAATATTCTAACTTTTATAACAATATTTACGGAATAAAACAAATTTCCGCATCGGATTTGTCCGGCAATACTTCTGAAGTAGCGCAAAGGTTATATATGGACGAAAACGACGTTGCGGGACTTCGAACCGCTTTTATGGAAACAAATTCGACCGTTTTTTTATTTCGTTTTCAAATAAGCGATTACATATCGCAAGAGGCTACGTTATATAATGTAGGAAGTTTTTTAGGCGGTACTACCTTATCGGAAGTAGATACGAACGCGTATTTCTTTCAGGAAACGGTGAATCTCGATTTCGATATTCTGGACGTGACGTTTACGAAGAACGGCAGATATACGGTAATACCGGTAGCGATGGATCCCATAGATATAATTCCCGCGGCGATACCGCCCGTATATGTAACTGAAGACGTGCTCGGTTTGCCGGATTATTTCAGAATGATTATGGCGGTGTTAGGTATTATTCTGCTTATTGCCTTTGTGTTGTTTGTTTTACCGTATGTATTGAAGGCGGTATCCGCATTGGTAGGGTTTACGACAAAATCCGTTAAATCCGTGGCGGAAACGTCGAAGAAGATCGGTAAAGATATAAAAGGTTACAGAGAAGAACGGAAAAAAGCAAAAAAAGCGAGAAGTAAACGGAGCAAAAAATGACGGTTTTTAAGAGAGTTTTACGGTTGACGTTATGGCTATTGGCGGTTACGGTTATAGGTTATATGATTTATACGGCAGGTAAGATATGAAAAGGTTTTTATTATGGTTGAGGCGTATAAATTACCGGCATTACATTTGTGCGGGAATCGTCATCGGCTCTGTTTTTGCGGCAATATTCGTGTTTCCGTTCGCCCCGTTGCGGCTCGGT
>JAFTDZ010000241.1 GCA_017453885.1 Clostridia bacterium | reverse complement strand
CATGATGAAATAAACCTTGCCCGAAACGGTAATGAAAACGTATTCGAAAGTTATTCCTTCCGAAGCGAAGGTATAAACTTCCGTACCTCCATACGAAAAACCCGTACTTTCCGACGTGCCGTTATACGTAACGGGCTCCCCGTCGCCTTCAGCCGCAACCGAATAAACATAACCGCCCTTACCGTTATAAGACAGAGTTTCGCCCTCTGCCGCAGAGCCCTTGATGCCGTAGCGAACGGCGGTATAGGGCGCGCCGTCAAGAAGTAAAAATTCACGGTTTTCTTCGTCGATTTCAATATAAACGTTGTTTGTGACCATGCCGTTTAAGTAAGAAAAAGTAAGCAGGTTCCCGCTTAACGAATACTGCGCGGTGAAGGTATTTCCCTCAACGGTATACTTTGCAAAACCGCCCGCAAGAAGAAGTTTGCCGCCACCGTTTCCCTTCTCGTTATAACTTACGGCGACAGGCACCGTTTCGTCATCTTCGTTCACGTAAGAAAACCAATAATTTACGTTATAAGAACCGGAAGACACGGCTCTCGAACCCGTGAGGAATTGGAAAGATTTTACCGAAGAAATATCTATCGGAGAGGTTGAAACTTCGGCTTCGTAAACCTTTGAACGCGTGTAAACCTTATTGCCGGATACGTCTTCAACGGTGCCTTCGGAAACTTTTACGTAAGAGCGCGCCGAATTTCGGCCGTAAACCGCGGCCGCGCCGCCGACTGGATCGTCGATTACGAGCAGAGGCGCGTAGTATACGCCGGCGTAGTCCGAATAATAATACTCGGCGTAACCGGGGTTTTTAACTTCGAAAACGTATTCGGTAACGGATTGCGTTTCACCTGTGGAAGAGCCGTCTATAACAACGGGCTCATCGGTCGTTACGGAATCGATAATGAATTTATATGTTGAAACGTTCGGCGCCTCTCCTGCCGTTACGGTCACTATGTTTCCGCCGAGAAGAGATGCCGATATTTCGTATTCGCCGGTAATTGTGGTTTCTCCGTTAAAATACGCGGCGGAATTTACGCCGTCGAGAGTGAGTGTCTGACCGGAAGAAGAAGTGTAAACGCGGTCGTAATCGGAAGAATAAAGCATATAACCGGTATATCCCGCCATAGTTCTGGACATATCGAAGAGTTTCATAACTCCCGCCGTAGCGCCGCCGGAAGTCTGTAAAGTTACGGTTTTACCGTCTTCCGAAGTGAAGTATGTATAAATTACCTCGGAAGCGTTTCCGTCGGAATCGGGCATGATAAAAGTTGCCGTTAAATAACCGGAAAGCGTAACGGTGTAATATTCACGATAATACCTTCCGCCGCTCGCCATGCGGTATATTTTGCCCATGGCGTACTGCTCTTCGTTTCTGAGGAAAAATACGCGGACGTTGCCGCCGTTTATATCTCTCTCCTCAACCGTAAAATGGCGCGTTTGCCCGCTGAGCGGCCCGTCGTTGAAAAGTACGGCATACTCTCCGTTTTCTATGGTGTAAATTCCCGAGGAACTTTCCCCGTTTGCCTGATACTCGAGCCCGTTGTATTCGTTGAAGAAGATCCTTTCGTTTTCATCCAGACCTATGTTGGGCAAAAAACGCGTGGCGGAAGTTTCGGACCGCTCTATGTCGCGGTAGATAAAAGTTCCGTCGTCATTGAGAATGCCGGACATAAGCACGTCGTCATTCGCTTTGCGGAAAGTAAAACGCCCGCTGGTTTTATTGTAACTTCCCACAAAAAACTTTTCGCCTCTTTCAAGGTATATTTCGGAAGAGTCTTCCGAAAGGCGGTATACGTGATCGTCTCCGCCGTACATATCGGAGTAGCCTTTGTTCCACACGGCGTAAAGGAAAGTATTTCCCTTTACGTCGAGATAGGAAACCGCCGCCTGTTCTTCGGAATTGTAAAGGGAATTTTTAATTATATCCACGGGATAATCGACATTGCCGGAAAACGCGCTTTCAGACCAGCCCGTTTGCACGTAACCGGTTACCTTGAAGTAATCGCTCGGCACTTCCTGCGGAATGCCGTATGTTGCGTTTAGGGTTACGGTTCGGTTTTCGGATCCGTCGGGATAATTGGAATGGAAAAGTACGGAATAAACCTCTCTGTCGTAATATAAAACGAGTTTATTTTGCGATGGGGTTTCGCTTAAAACAATAGTTGAAACGCTGTTCGGGTTTGCCGTTACGCCGAAACCTTCCACCGCTGGAACTGGAGTAACCGAAGTTCCGGCAAAGTCATAACCGACAAAAACATCTTCGGCTTTTTCGTAACCGTTAAGAGCCGTGTTTTGCTTAAAAATTTCCACGGTGTAAGCAACTTTGTATTTAGCGGTAAGGGTGACGGCTTCAGCCATCGCGAGAGTACCCGAAAGAGCATCTTCTCCTATATACCATCCGCCGAATTCGTGCTCGCTCTTTTGCGGAACGTAATCTCTCATAAAGGCCTCTACGTTAGCGCCCTTTTTGAGATACAGAACGGTAGAAGAAAGATTTCCGCCGTCAAGTTGCAAAGTTATAACGCCGAGTTTTTCCCACGAAGCGTAGTAAGTAACGTTGTTGTTTACAACCGCGCTTTTAATCGCATCGCCCGAGAGATCCTCATTTTCATACCAGCCGTTAAACTCGTAGCCTGTTCGGGCTTCGGGTTGAGGCAAAGAAATTTCTTCACCCTTTTTCACCTCGACGGAAGATATTGCCGCCCCGCCGTTGGTTTCGAAATTGACGGTAACCTTTCCGGAACCTGCCGCTATGAGAACGATCCCCGCGGCGATCAGTGAAACGGCAAGCAATACCGATAGAGAAATAATTAAAATTTTCTTTTTACTTTTCATATATATCCGTTACTCCTATGCGTATTCATTTTGCAACATATGCAATTTACCGTAACCCGCTATTCGGCGGGTTCGTTTCCGTCGGTTTCTTCGCCGCCTTCGTCGGGCAGTTCGCCCCATACGGTATATACCTTTACCCCCAAAGGAATGTTTTTCAACTCTGCCGAAGAATATTGGGTACCGCTGCCGTCATCTTCCGTAGCCCAGTAGAGAAACGCTTTGCCTTCTCTCACGGGGTCGGAAATTTCTCCGCGGAAAAGCGTTTGGAAAGTATTTTCGGTAACGGTTACGCTTTCCACGTAACTTCCGTCTTGCGAAAGCGTTACCCCCCACACCACGGGAATATATGCGGAGTTGAACCGTATGTGCCAATCGGGCGCGGCCTCAACCGCGTCGGTATATATTGTAATGTCGGCGTTGCCGTAAAAAATATGCGCGCCGGTTTCTTGTGTTGTGCTTTTGAGAATTACGGAAGCGGCGCCTATCCCCTTAAAGGCGTATCCGCCTATATTTTTAACGCTTTCCGGCAAATTGAGATAAGTTACCGAAGTAAGGCCGTAAAACGCGTAATCTCCCACGTATTCGATACCGTTGCCCACAGAAAGGCGTTCCGCTTCGGAACAGCGGTAGAAAGCCATAGCCCCCACGGAAAGCAAAGAGTCGGGAAGGGTTATATCCGTAAGACCGCTGCGCAAAAACGCTCCCTCGCCTATCTCGCGCACGCCGTTGCCGAAATCGACGGCGCGCAGGGCTTCGTTACGGGCAAACGCGCGGGTACCTATACTTATAAGCGAATCCGGAAGGGCGATCGTTTCCGTTGCCGAATTCTTATAAAACGCATACGCGCCTATCGTTTCCACCCTGTTCCCGAAAACTATGCCGGAAAGGCTCTCGCAGTTGTAAAAAGCATAATCGCCTATCGAAACGAGCATTGTATCCGCCATGTTTACCGAGAGCAGTTTAGAGCATTTGTAAAACGCCGAACGACCTATTTTTTCAAGATTGTCGGGAAGGGTCACGCTTCCGAGAGAAGAACAGTTATAGAAGGTATAATCCTTGATTTCGCGGATGTTTTCGTTAAATCTGGCAACGCTTAGCGAAGCGCAGTTATAAAACGCCGCGCGGCCTATATATCTTACGCCCGCCAACCCCGTGATGCTGCGGAGAGCGGAACAATTATAAAATGCATAATCCGAAATACCTCGCGTGTCGGCGCGCAGGGAAATATCGCCGCTTACGTTGCCGCTGTAACCTACCGCCCAGTTACCGGCGTAAACGATACCGTTATCATCGGGGGTTCTCCATAGTTTTGTGTTTCGGAAAGCGTAAGTTCCTATCGACGTAACGGTTGAAGGAATAATGCCGCTACCGCCGTCAAAACTGGAATTATCGAGCAAAATACAACCGTAAAATGCGTAACCGCCTATTTCTTCAAGCCCCTCGTTCAAAACGAGGCGGCTGAGCGCGCTGCACTCGCGGAAGGCGCTGTCGCCTATCTTTTTCAAGTTTGCGCCGGAAGCCGAACTGCCGAGGCGTGAAAGTTCTTTGCTTGCGGCAAAGGCATAATTGCCTACGTATTTTAAGGTTGAGGGGAATTCGACCGTTTTCAACTTTTCAGGCCCCGTTATGATGCGATCGGTAATAGTGCAGAACGCGTAATCCGCAATGCCGAACAAATCGTCTTTTTTAACTGCGGCCGCATTAAAAGTGACAAGTGTTTTCTTTACTTCTTCGGAACAGTCTACAAGCCATTTATCCGCAAAGAGAAATCCCTCTTCCGCCTCCTCCTGAGCGTTATACAGCGCGGTGCCGTAAAATGCGCGGCCGCCCACGTGATTTACGCTATCGGGGATAGTTACGGAAGCAACGCTCGCAGCGCCTTCGAAACACGCGTAACCTATCTCTTCCAGCCCGTACGGAAAATTCAACGTTACGGCAGACGCGGCGATTTCTTCTTCGCCTTCGGGGGATTTTTCCGGTGAAAAAGCGTTGGAAAAAGCGTAATTGCCTATGGATACAAGCGAACTGTCGGCAGGAAAAGAAATGCCGTTCAATTTATAGTTATTGTAAAAAGCGTATGCCCCTATCTTTTCAAGCCCCGTTCCCAAAGTTAAAGACGTTACGTTTCTGTTGCCGAAAAAAGCGTTTTCGTCTATATGCGTAACGGAATCGGGAATAACGAGTTCATCGAGGGCGGAACACTCGTAAAAAGCGTATGGACCTATATAAGTTACTTTGTTGCCTATTTCGAGGAGTGAAAGCGAACGGCAGTAACTGAAAGAATCCTGCTTGATCTGAGTGATCCCTGTCGGGATTTTTATTTCTTTAAGTTTGCTGCACGATTGAAACACCGCTTCGCCCATTTCTTTAAGCGAGTCCGGTAAAACGGCGGTTTCGAGGTTGTAGCAGTTATAAAAGGCATTGTCGCCTATTTCTTTTATGCCGTTGCCCAGCGTGACCGATTTGAGCGATCCGCGGTTTTTGAATGCCGCGTCACCGATACGCGTTACGGGTTTACCCCTGTAATTGTCTTCTATTACAACGTCTCCGGAAGCGACGCCCATACTGCTTACGGCATACTCCGTACCGTTATTTATCAGCGTGTAAACGCAGCCGGATTCATAATATTTTACAAAAGAAAATTCTTTTGACCACTCCGAATCAGAAAACTTTTTGCCGTCTCCCACGGCCTGAATGCGAACGTTATAATCGCCTTCGTCGTACAAACCGAGTTTTACAAAAGTAATGTTAGGGCGCGTGGAAGTTTTTTTTATCGCGTCGCTATCGCTGCCGTCGATTTTTGTAACTACGATATTGTAACTCTTGGCGTCGGAAATAACCGTCCAGGACAGCATGGAATTGTCTGCGTCGACCGCCAGTGAGACGGGAGCATTTAACCGTTCGGGCGCGAAAACGGCAAAAAATATAATTGCCACGCTTATAACACCGAGGACAGACATACCGACGATCAATCCGATTTTTGCGGATCTTTTCATTTTTTCCTCCTTTGGAAATCTGTAAAAGGTTCATCGGCCGGCGGTACATACCGCTGAGGATAAAGGCTGATGTGGTTATTTTTTATATTTGCGTTCCCGTATCAGTTCGTGTATCCATTTGAATTTGAACTTCCGCACGAAAATATCGAGAAGGAAGCACACAATAGACAAAATAAGGAACAGAACGCGCGGATCGTACGAACGGCCGAGAACGGTTACGAAATTTTTGAACACTTCTTGCGGATCGGAAAGATCTTCTATAACGCTCCCGTTTCCGCGCGTTGCCCAAAGATCGAGTTTTGCGGCTGTTTCTTCCGGCGTTTCCTGCAAGTAAGAATCGTATTCCGCCGAGTAAGAAAACGCTTTGTAAAGCGAAACCGTTTCTACGGTATTTCCTTGAGAATCGTTCTTAGATACGTCAATTCTATATAATCCGCTCTTTTTCACAACGAAAAGCGCGCGGCTGAAATTGTTTTCGTCCGAAAGAAGCGAAGTTGCGTAATAATCCTCGTTGGATCTGTCCGCGCCGCCTTTCCCGCTTAACGCAACAGAAGGCCCTTCGCTGCCGTCGGTATTGAGTTCGGTTATTTGTACCGAAACGGATTCGTTTTCGATCAGATCCGCTACCACGTCGAGTCGGTTGCCGTAGTTACCTTCTCTCAGGCTTGTTTTAATCTCCGTAGACTTTACGCTTTCGACGGGCATGACCGCGCGAACCATATTGAGTATCAATTTTCTTCCGCTTTGTTCGTTATACATCGAATCCGACCATACGCCGCGCAGATCACACATAAAACTGCCCACGGTACCCTTGCCGAGTTTCCATTGCGCATAGATCGGAACATTGTATTCGCCGGTGAGCAAAACGTCTATTTTTCCGGTAGTTTTCGCTTTTACACCGTAAAATCCGCCGAGCGTGAACGTAAGCCTGTTAAGCGAAGCGCCGGCGTCGTCGCCTTCGGAAGGCGCGGTATTAACTTCTACCCCTCTGAACAGGGGCGACGTGGGAGAACTGACCGTCGGGTAAAACGGCTCGCTGTTTACTTCCTGTATTTCGGGCGCCAACAAATCGTTTTTCAGAGTGGTTGTCAGTTCGGATAAATCGGTAAGAGTATAAACTCTGCTCCCCGCCGCTTCGCCGCCGGCATACGACAATGCCGTGCGCATAGCGGATTCCTGCCCGCTTTTAATAAGTATTACAGACATCGTTATGCCGTTGGAATAATTATCTTGTATTATCGTGGTGTAATCTTCCACTTTATCGTTGGCCATGCCGTCGGTTATCATAATTATATGGCGTTTATCTATGCGTTTTTCCGCGGCAAGCGCCGTGCCTGCGCGATATAAAGGATAACTGAACGCAGTGCCTCCGGACACCCAGTTTTCGGAGATGGCGTCAATGGTTTCAAGAATGGTATATTGTTCGGTGCGGCGCGTGAGCGGCAGAGCCATGCCGTAATTATCGGAAAAGGTCATAACGCCGACAAAGTCGCGCTCGGAAAGAGCGTTGATGCTGGCTTTCGCTCCTTTGAGCGCCCAATCCGCCGGGCTTCCGCTTTCGCTCGGATCGCCCATCGACCCCGAAGTATCTATTATTATGATCGTACCTAACGGAGGGGTGTAATCTATCGCCTGAACGGGCAACATTTGCTGATACTGCGTATTTACCATATCTCGTCTGTTATAAGCATGCGCCCCTTTTGCGTCGTTTCCGCCTACGGTAAGTAAACCTCCGCCGTATTCGGTTACGTAAGAGTTGAGCAATTTGACAAAGGAGTTGTTGTCGTTCGGGTCGGAAATCGATTTTAGATCGGCATTGGAAATATTGTTGAGCACTATTTGGTCATACAGGCGCAATTCGTCGATAGTGGTAGGAATACTGCCTTCTTCCGCGGTTTTTATATTAAGCACGGTTACGTTATAATCGTCGTTTTCAAGCAACTCGGAAAGTTTAGTCGAATCGCCCTCGGCCTGTTCGATTATAAGTACGTCCTTATACATCGCGATGTAAACGTAAGTAGTGTAGGAATTGTTTTGCGGAACGTCGTCTTCGGCAGAAACGGTGAAGGTCAGGTTGTGCAAATCGCCTTCTTCAAACAAATGCTGAAAAGATACCGAAGTAACGCCTACGGGCAACGCGACCGTTTTTACGCTTTCCGCCCCGGCAACGCCGTTATCGTAAAGAGTTACGGTTATTTCCTGCTCCACCCTGTTGCATATGTTTACGGAAACGTCAACGATATCTCCGGCGGAAATGTGTGTTTTGGGAAGCGTTACGCCGGAAATCTGAACGTCGTTTATCCCGAATGCGGAAGGCACGTATGCAACGTCTATTTCCGTTCCGGCGGCGGAAATGCCGCGTATTACGGACGACGCCTCGTTATCGGTTTCCTTGCCGTCGGTAACAAGCACGATTTTACCCGTTTCCGGATAGGAAAACAAAGTTGAAGCATATGTTAAAGCCGATGCGACGTCAGTAGCGGTAATATCCGGAAGTTCCGCCTTTTCGTAACGCGGATATATACTTTCTATGTCACGCGTGAGAGGCACGGCATACTTTTGACTGTACCCGAAAGTTACAATTCCGATGCGGAAATTATCGTAACGGCCGTCGTGAAGAACGGTACGGATAAATTCGTCACGGTTTTCCGAGGATTGCCGTTGCGAATCGGAAACATCTACAAGCAGAATTATCTCATTGGTACGGTTCGGTACTTCGTACGTAAAAAGCAAACCGCACAGCAGCGAGATCGTAAAAAGGCAAACAAGCAGATGCAAAACAACCGAGCAAACGCGTTTGCGTGTGCGGCGATGCCGCTTGTCTATCCTGAAATACGGAATCAGTGTTAAGGCGATTGCCGGAATAAACAGTAAAAGAAGCCAGGGATGTGAAAAATGAATACCGAAATTTGACATTTTCTTTCTCTCCTCACATATCCCTTATTTGCAGTAACCACTCAATGAAAACAAGCGAGACGAACGCTATTGCAATATAGAAAAGCAAATCGCTGTATATCGACGAATTTTCGTAGGCAACGTAAGGATTTTTAAGGGCCTCTCCCCTGTTTTGCACGTTGCTTTCGTAAGCGGATATTTTAACGAAAATATTTTCCGTTATCTGTTTGCCGAAATCCGTAGTTTGCACAACGCTGTACGTATCCGGCTTTTTCGGAATGAATTCCGCGGGAAATTCGGTAAATTGAACTCCCGTATCGTTTTCGCCCGAGGCATATACGTTCAGGCTTGAACTGCGCGCCCTTAAAGTAATGGTTTCACCTACCGAAAAACAGTTGCTTTGCAGCGTGGAAGGGAAAAAGTAATCGAAAATGTTTTTTACGAGCAAGATCTGCTCGATAGACAGCGCGAGATTAGACCAATGCACGCTGAACGGCATAACGATTACTTTGGACGCTTCCTCCTCTTTTATCATAAGCGCGGGTTCACCGTCACAACTCCAAAGCACTTTATAAACCGAAGCGTTGTAAGTGAGCATGATAAGCCTGCGCGTCCACAATTCTCCGCCGTCCAACTTATCCGTAATGGCGTGTTCCGCTTCTACGGCAAAACTTATGGGATCCTGCGCGGCGCCGCGCGATTTTATCCAACCGGTAACGGCAAAATCAGCGCCGACGGGTGTTTTGTCGGGGTCGATCAGAAACACAACTCCGTCGGAAGGCATTATGTCCGGCATATAGTGTTCGAAAATATAAAAATCGAAACCGCTCGTCTTTATATTTCCGACCTGAGGAACTTCCGTTATGCGAATATCCCGCTTATCGGAATACTGCCCGCGTAAAATATCCAAAGCGGCGTTTATATAGGGATTTGCATACAAAGTAGGGCGATCGTCCGCAGTAAAACTTGAGTATTGAATTTTTATTACTTCTCTTTCTCCGCCGTAAATACAAAAAACGTCGTCCTCTTTAAGGCAATCGTTTTCGCCCGTAATTTTTACGGTAACGGTACGGTATGAAATAATGTTTTCGTCTAAGCGGTAGTAGGCAACGGTATCGTCGCCGAGAACGGCGTTTTCGTCAAACGGGGTGTTTGCACTGAGCAAAGTGAGGGTTACGGGCACGCCGTTGTACGCTTCAACCATAATAGGTTCACGGTTTCTCGTGGGTAAATCCAACGTAAAATCCTTATCTCCGTTCACCCCCTCTATTTTAACTTCGAGGTTGATATTGCTGTTCGATCCGTAACATGCAAGTTCTATTTCAAAAGTGTAGTAGTTTTCCACAAGTTTTTCCCTTGCGTAAAGAATGGCGTTATTCCATTCGGAATTTTCCGAAACGTTCACCACGTGGATTTTGGGCGGAACGTAATCGTATTCCGTATCCGTATATAAATAAATCTCTGCGGCGGAATTAACTTCAAGGACCTTTTCGCAAAGATCGATCGCTTCTTCTATATCTGCCGTATCGTAAGAACAGGCGCTCTCCGCTTCTTCGTTTTGCTTCATGCCGGCAAGTGCGTAAAGCGCGTCGTCACGCTTATCCAAAGATATTCTCTCAAAAAGATAATGCGGTTTTTCGTTGGCCACGATTACGGAAACAATTCCGCTGCCGTCGGAAAGCAGATCGTTTATCTGACGCGACGCCCTGTCTATAGCCCTGTCAAAACGCATAACGCTATCGTGTTCGGCGCGCATACTCGCGGAAGAATCCAGTATTATTACTACTTCCGTACCCTCTACGGGGCTTTTGAGTATTCCCGCAGGATTTGCCAATGCGAAAGCGCGCAGCGCAAGAAAAAGAATCTGACAAATAATCAGAAGAATCTGCCGCGGTTTGTTTATGGGAATACGTTTTTTGCGATACCTTAAACTGAGTTTCCAAATATACGTACTCGAAATAATTTTCTGTTGGTAATTAGGCTTGATTATATATAGGATTATAAGGGCTATAACGCCCGATAAACCCAAGAGACCAAGCGGATATAAAAGTGTCATTTATTTACCTTGTAATCGATATTACACTGCCGCACAATGAAAAACCGATATGCGACAATAGCGGATCTATCTTCTGATTGCGGAATAGTAGTTATTTATAAACTCTATTTCCTCCTCCGTCAATTCGATGTTCTGAGCCATTTTTTCCAAGGCTTCGAGATATGCCTGTTCGAAAACGTTGCCTCTCGCGTCGGTTTCGTTGTCGTAAACCTTTGTATTGGCGCCGCTGTACGAGCCGGCAGCGCTATCGCCGCCCGGTTGCGGAATGCCGTCGTTTGCTCCGTTACTGCCCTCTTGCGGCAGTTCGCCTTCATCGGGGCTGTCACCTTCCGCCGAAGAACCGCCGAGGCCGTTTCCCGCCTCGTCTTCCGCTCCTCTGAAAAGCGCGAGAATGACCGTATCGCGCATAATTTGCATATCCTGTCGTTCGGGGTTCTTGTCGCCGTCCGACCACTGAACGAACACAAAATCATCGTCCGGCAAAGCGTAAACCCAATCGGCGGATTCTCCCTCGTCCACAAGTTGATCCGGAGCGCCGATGATTTCGCCCACGATACCGGCGTTCTCCACTTCTTCTGCCTGTTCGGAAGTGAGGATGCCGTCGGTAATTTTGAAATAATTCACGAACCGATCGTAGTAATCGGCATTAACGGCGTAATATTTTACGCTGTACTGTTTCGGCAATTCCCCCGGCAAACGGCCGCCCGGAAAAACGGCGGATTTAGAAACAAAGCCGCAAACAAAAGTCATCGCAACGCTTAATATAAGCGAGCCGATCGCTAACGAAGTTCCGATTTTGGAAAATGAAAAATAAAGACGTTCCGCCTTTACTTTGCCAAGGGCGGAAATTGCGTCGTTACGCTGGCATTCCGCCATGTACGAATCGTCGTTAATATACTCGTTCATCGTGATAATACGTTCTTCGAGGCCGAGTTTATCTATACGGCGCGCGATGTATTTTTCACTCGGGCGATATATAAAAAAGTAAACCGTCGGCGTGGTTGTAAACAGAACCGCGGCGAAAACCGTAACGGATATCCACACCGCCTTGCTCTCCGAAAGCCATAAAATAAAAGAGCATATAAACATTGCGGAAAAAGCGGCAAAAAGCGCCCATGCGGCGGAATTGAACAACGCTTCCCGTATAAGATTATTACGATATTTTTTTGTTATTGTCTTAAAATCCATAACAAACTCTCCGCAGTTCTTAAATCAATTATAAACCGATAACGCGTAAAAAGTCAATTGTATTAATGTCCGTTAAAAAAAACGGTTTCTATAATAGAAATTTTCGCTGTTTTCGGCGCTTTTACGGGTATATGCCCGTTGCGACGCCGAAAACAGCGACAGTTTTTCTTCGCCCGGAAACGGTTATCCGGAACGTGTTAAGTTAAAGCCATGCACTTCGTTCTTATTCGGCTACGTAGTTATAAACAAGATTGTAAGCGGGGTTGTAATACCAGTTATTGCCGTATCTCGCGATCATTTCCGCGCGCGAGAAGGCAAAGCATACCGTCTGGTTTTCCGTCCAGTTATTGAAGGGGTTTTGCGAACTGAATGTTGCGGTGAAAGCGATAACGTTTTCGGGTATTACTATGGTTTCGAGCGCCGTGCAGTTCTGGAACGCAAGATGACCGAGAGTTTTCAAGCCGGATCCGAGATCTACCGAAGTAAGAGCCGTACATCCGTCAAATATCTGATAGCCGACTTCGGTTACGCTGTCCGGCAGGGTTACGGTTTCGAGCGCGGTACATCCCATAAACGCGCTGTAACCGATATAGGTAATACTTTCCGCAAACTCGATTTCTTTAAGAGAGGTACAATTGCGGAAGGCGTAATACGCTATTCTGTCGATGCCGTTACCGAATTTGACCTTAACGAGATCCGCGCAGTAAGAGAACGAAGATCCTCCTACGGCCTCGCTCGTTGTAGAACCTAATTTATAGGAAACGAGCGACGAGGGCAACTCGAGTTCTTCTACGCCGCAGTAAGCAAATGCAGAAGCGCCGATGCTGTCAACGCCTTCTTCGATAACGAGGTTTTTAAGGCTCGTACAGCCGTAGAAAGCGTTCTGACCGATGCCGTCGTTAACAACGGGAGTACCTGTGGTGCCTACGGTGAAATATCTCTTAACCGTAGAAGGAATGGTTATCGACGTGAGTGAAGTACAGCCTCTGAACCCTGTTGCGCCTATGGTTTTAAGCCCCGCGGGCAGATTTATTTCTTCGAGAGACGCGCAGTTCTGGAACGCAAAGTTTCCTATACTTTCAAGCCCTTCGTGCAAAACCACTTTCTTAAGGTTTGTACAGCCGTAGAATGCGTACTGACCGATAGATCTGACCGAAGCGGGTATCTCGATTTCTTCGAGTCCGGTGAAGTCACGGAACATACTGTCGGTAATGGCGGTAACGCCGTCGGCAATAACTACTTTAATGCCGTTGCCGCAGAAAGCGAACGCGCTGGCGGATACTTCGGTATCTGCCGTTACGGTAACGGTCAGCGTTGCACCGGTGGGGTAAACTATAACCTTGCCGTCGGCATCGAGAAGAGCGCCGTCGTCGGAAACGTTAAACTTGGAGTTGCCGTTACTTACCTGGTACGAGGCGAGATCTTCGCAGTTGCCGAAAGCGCCCGAACCGATAGAGGTTACGTCAGGTCCGATAAACAGAGAGTTGAGGCCGCTGCCCTGGAAGGCGTAATTGCCTATAGTGGTGAGCGTATCGGGCAAATCGACAGACGTGAGCGCCGTGCAGGAGTTGAAAGCGTATTGATTTATAGCGTTTACCCTTGCCCCGAACGTTACGGATGCGAGATCCGCGCAGCCACTGAACGCGTAATTGGGTACGGTTACGATCGTGTCGGGAAGAATTACTTTAGTCAATCCGCTATTCTGGAAGGCATAAGTGCCCAGAGTTGCGAGATTTGCGGGAATATCAACGCTCGTTATACCGCTGTTTGCGAAGGCATAATTTCCGATCGTATCCAAACTTGCGGGAAGATTGATGCTTGAAAGAGAAGTGGTTCCGGAAAAAGTTCTCATACCTATCAACGTAAGGGTATCCGGAAGAGTTACGCTTTCGAGAGATGCGCAGTCTTCAAACGCGTTATAAGCCGAGGTTGCATTCGTGCCGAGTTTTGTCACGCTCGCGGGGATCTCTAATGATTTAAGTCCGGAATTTTTGAAAGCATAACTGTTTATCGTAGTGAGACCCTGTTGCAGTACTACGCTTTCGAGATTCTCGCAGTTTGCGAAGGTATATACGCCTATTGCCGTTACGCCCGCAGGCACGGTGAAGGATTTAAGCCCCGCGCTGTGGAAGGTGTAGCCGCCGAGCGTGGTAACGCTGTCGGGCAGGTTGAGTTCTTCGAGAGCGGTGCAGTTTGCAAATGCGCCGGCGGTAGTAGCGGTTGCCGCATACACAGCGGTACCGGCGGTGATCGTAGTGAGCGCGTAGGTACCGTCTTCCTTCGCCGTGAAGTTCACGGTGGTAAGGCTCGTACAGCCGGCGAACGCCGCCTTGGGAATAGTTGTTACTTTTGAAGGAATTGTTACGGAAACAAGCGAGGTGCAACCCAAAAACGCTGCGTCGCCTATTGTTGTAACGGACTCCGGAATAACAACTTCTTCAAGAGAAATACATCCGTTGAAAGTACTCGTATCTATTTTAGTTACTTCCGGAACGATTATACTGCGTATCGACTCGCAACCTTTGAACGCGCTTGCGCCCAAAGAAGTAACGCTCGCGGGGAGATTGATACCCGTAACGGTTTCGTCTTGCCCGGCAAGCCTTATTGTTGTAAGAGACGCGCAACCGTTGAATGCCTGACCGATAAGTTTTACATCGCCGAGGCCGGTTACGGTGGTAAGATTCTCACAATTTACAAACAAACTGTTGCAGAGCGTAGTCATGTTTTCGGAGAGTTTTGCCGTAACCAAAGAATGGCAGTTGCTGAATATGCTGTTATTTGCCGTAACGGCGCCGTTTGCAACCACGCTGTCCGGTATTTCTATACTTACAAGACCGCTTTGAGAGAATGCGGAACCGCCGATCGTTGTAAGCCCGTCGGGCAGATCGATGGTTTGTAACGCATAGTTGCTTATAAAAGCGTTGGCGCCGATCGATTTAAGGCCGGCAGGCAGTTTGACGGATCGGAGTTCTTTACATACGCTGAACGCGCGATCGGGCAAAGCGGTTATCGCGCTGTCCGAAGCAAATTCCACTTCCTGCACGGTCGAGTTGCTGAATACGTTCCCGCCGATAGTCGTTACGGAAGCGGGTATATACACCTTTTTAACGCCTTCCATATACTCGAACGCGTATTGACCGAGCGTAGCAACCGTTTCCGGGATACGTATTTCGTCTATCTGAGTATCGCCGCCGGTGGCGTAACCGAGAATCGACGTTTTATCCTTATTATAAATTATACCGTTATCGTAAACGAGGTTTTCGTTAGCGGGGTCGATAGTTAAAGATACGAGCGCCCTGTTGAACGTTCTCTCCACGCCGCTTACCGATTTGGAGAGCGTAACTTCTATAGGCTGAGCAGTGTACTGGAAAAGATACCAAGGAAGCGTATAAGCCCTTTCGGTTTCGGGGAAAACGACTCTCTCGAGCGAAGAATACTTGAAAGTGTAGTTTTCAAGAGCAAGAGTTTCTCTTTCTCCCTCTTCGAATACTATTTCTTTAAGGTTTTCCGCATACTGGATAACGTAACCGCTTGTAGAACTCGCCGCCGCTTTACCGATATTGGTTACGGAAGCGGGTATAGTGAGCGTTTCGAGACTGAGGCAATAGCCGAACGCGTAAGCGCCTATACTCGTGACTGCGGAATTGCCGCTTTCGTCTCTCGCAAAATCGACTTCTTCAAGCAATGTGGCATAACTGAACAAACCGGTGTTTATTGTAGTTAAGGAAGCCGGTATGGTCACCTTTTTGAGCCTTGTGAGGCCGAACGCGTAATCGCCTATCGAGTTGACGCTATCGGGCAAGTCGATCTCCTCGATACCCGTACCGTAGAAGGCATAAGCGCCGATGGTTTGAAGTTTACTGCCTTCCTCTATTTCCACCGTGGCGAGAGCCGCATTGCGGTTACCGCTGGAAGTGCCGCCTTTATAGAACGCGTAATCGCCTATTGCCGTTACGTTTGCGGGGATGTTTATATATGTAAGGCCCGGCAACCAGCAGAATGCGCCTACGCCTATGTTTGAAGTACGTGCGGGCAGAACTATTGAAGCGATCTTGGGGCAACCGCTGAAAACACCGTAGCAGTTGGAACTCTGTTTAACTCCTTCAATGGAAAGGGAAACGTCGTCATTCCCCGCTTCGAAAATAACTTCTTCGAGTTCGGGGCAGTTATAGAACACTTCGTATTTCTTCCCGCTGGCAATTTTGGTTACCGTGTTGGGTATAGTTACCTTCTTAAGGGCAAAACAATATTGGAAAATATAATTCTGATCTCCCGTGAGTTGGGTAATGCCCTTTGGCAAAACTACCTCTTCCAGCGCATAACAGTTAGAAAATGCACTGTCGCTGATAGTGAGGTGAACGCCTTCGGCGCTGTCGGCAAACGTTACTTTTTTAACGGATGTGTTATTGTAAAGCGCATAAGGCGCAACGTTTGCGACGGTTCCCGGCACGTTGAGTTCGGCTATTTTGTTGTTGAGCGGAACAAACAACAAACCGGAAAGTTCGCCGTCGGAATTTTTAGTGTACAGAACGCCTTCAACCGAGGCATAGTTCGCGTTTCCTTCGGCAACGGTGATCTCTTCTATACCGGCATCGTTCAAGAATACCTGCAAACGACCTTTATTCGTTACCTTTAATTCGGTAACCGTGGAAGGAATGTTCACTTCCTCGAGCGCGTACATATTCTGGAAGGCTGCGTCGCCTATCGTTTCAAGGCCTTCGGGAAGGTTGAGTTCCGTGACCTTTGAAAGGCCGAAAAAGGCTTTGTCTCCAATGGATTTGAGGCGGGCAGGGAACGTCAGCGAGGTTATGTTCGAACAACCGCTGAACGCGCTGTTGCCTATCGCGAGGGAGGCAGCCCCGCCTTCGCCGCTTTCGAATACGATTTTAGTAAGACCGGTACAACCTTCAAACGCGCTTACACCTATAGACGCAACGTTTTTGTTAAACGTTATTTCTGTAAGATTGGTTTTGCCTTTGAATACGTTCGCGCCTATCGACGTGATGGTATCCGGCAACACGTAAGCGTCTGTCCTGCCGGCGGGGAAGAATTTGATTTCGGTTATTTCCTTGTTATAAACAACGCCGTCAACAGTTGCGAAGTTCGGGTTGTTATCATCTATGGTTACTGCCTCAAGTTTGGACCCGAACATTCCGAAATCGATATCGGAAGCGACGTTTACGTTGATATAAAGCGCTGTTACGTAACCGCCGTTGTTCGTTGTAAGGAATGAATTGGAAGCGTATTTGGCGTTGCTGCCGCTGTCGATAACAACCGTTTTAAGAGCCTGCATGTTGCCGAAGGCATTCGAGCCGACCGTACCGGTATTCGCGGGCAAGGTGAGGGCGGCTACCTTCGTGCAGCCGTAAAACGCCTGCTCCCCTATATTTATCAAATTGTCGTCAACGCCGCCTTCGAACACAAGATCCAAAAGGCCGTTACAGCCGCTGAACGCGCTTGCGCCTATTTTGGTAACCTGTGAGCCGATTACGACCTTCGTAAGTTTTTTGCAGCCTGAAAAGGCTTTATCGCCTATTTCTACGATTTTTGAAGATGTAACGGCGTATTCGCCTGTTCTGCCTGTCGGGCAATAAACTATCGTGCTTCCGTTTACGTCCGTAAGAACGCCGTCAACCGAGGCGAAGTGGAGACCTACGTTGTTTTCCGCATTTATATTCACCCGTGCGAGAGCCTCGCACCCGGAGAACGCATCGGTATCGAGATTTTTGATGTGTGCGGGGAGGTTTACCGAAGCAAGCGCTTTGTTGTTCTGGAAAGCGAGCGCCGCAATGCTTAAGGGTTCGGCTTCATCGGGGTCGTCAGGTGAATTGAATACTACTTCGGTAAGATACGTATTCGTATAACCGGCCGCTACCGCGCCGCGCTCTATGCTTACGAGGGTGGACGGGAATGTTATCTTTGTGAAGTACCGACCGCTCAGAACGTTGAGGGGCAGTATCTCCACTCCTTCGGGAACGACAAGTTCGCCGCGGAGAGCGTTCGGAACCCACGCCAACTCCTTGCGGTTTGTAAATTCATTATTATACAAAAGAATACCGTTCTCGGAAGTATAGCCGCCTATATCGTTATCGCCTGTTTCGTAAACGGTTATCGCGCTGAGTTTGTTGCAACCTTCGAACACGCCGGAATTGGTTTCGATCGTTTTAATCGTATCCGGAACGCGCAGTTCGGTCATCACGTTGGCATTAAGGAAAGAATCGACGGACTCTACGGGCAAACCGTCATAATATTGAGGAATCGTTACGACCGAGAGTTGATTTATTTCTCTTCCCCCGAACACGTAATAGAAATTGCCGTTGCTGCTGAGCGTGAATGACAATGCCTCATACCATTTGGAATAAAGCGTAACGTTTTCCTTTACGCTGTTCCAAGGGCGAACGCCTCTGCCTAATTCATCGGTATATTGCGCGCCCTGACCGTTAGGCTCTGCATACCAACCGCCGAACAGCCAATTGCCTTTGGTGCTTTCCGGCACGGGCAGAGTATAAACGTCGCCGAAATCAACGGAAGTGTTTATGTTTTCCTGCATGGCGCTGCCGTCTTTATCGAGAGTTACGGCAGTGGTTTTACCGCCTATTATGCCGTAAACAACGGTATCCTGTTTTATGGCGGCGTTGAAATCGTACTCTTCGGAATACTCTTCGTCGGCAAACCAGCCTTTGAAAACGTAATTGGCATCGGGCACCGCGGGGGCATCGGGCTCGGAAGCCGAATTGCCGTGTTCGACAGACTGAGTTACATATGCGTCGCTTTCGTTATTGAGTACGAACGTAACAGTATATACGTTGATTTCCAAATTCGCATATACGGTAATATTTTCGTTTACCGGCGCGGAAAAATCATAAACTTCCGTGCATCCGGCATCGGCATACCAATTGTCAAAATGATACCCCTCAAAGGCGGGGTTTGCGGGTTTTTCGGCCGTCCGCCCCTTAATAATGGTTTGCGGCATGGTTACGCCTCTTATATAAAACGTAACTTGTACCGTTTCCCAGAAGTGCGCGTAGATCGTAACATCTGTGCTTACCGGCACGGAAAAATCGTAAACTTCCGTATATCCGGCATCGGCATACCAATCGTCGAAAACATAGCCTTCTTCTGCCACGGGGTCCGCGGGCCTTACAACCGTTTGCCCTACTTTGAGCGACTGAGTTGACGTTATGGTTCCGTTAACGGAAAAAGCAACGTCAACTTTCGTGCCTCTGCAGGAAGCAAGCCCCAAAAGGCATGTAATCGCCATAGCAACCATGAGAAAACGAACTGCAATCTTGTTTCTTTTTGCCATAATCGATCTCCTTATAAAATTTTACAAACCGTATTCCGAAGCCCCCTTCGGAATACGAATTATATCTTATTTCCCGCATTGTGCCATCGGCTTACAACCGTCTTTGATTCGCGGACATATGACCGTCTAAAAAAACAGACCGAATGTCTGACGAAATAATTCCCCGAAACGACGGAACCGCCTTTTACGAGCAAGGCGTTCGTATAGCAAAAACGAAAAAAAGACGTTTCAACCGAAAACACATATTGAGGATATTATTCATATTATAACATGTACAGAATAAAAAAACAAACGTTTAGAGGCAATTTCTTAAATATTTTTCAATTTAAGATTTGAAATTATGACATTTATATCTTCACTTCGAAGCGGTCATAATTTTTAGCAATCCGTATGTATATAAAACAAATTTTTATACTTTTCATTAAGAATACAGGCTGATTTCGTTGTGTTTTGTAAGTATAGTATATATCGGTAGCGATGCAACCGCGCGCTGCATTCAATTACCCGTAATACTCTTATGTTATATGATTTTCCGGCACTTCTCCAAGCCATACCGATTACCGCATACCCGTGCGACATATAGAAGATTTGATGAAGAATGCCCGGTAAATCCAAGCCCTATCTTTACGGCTTCTGCCTTGTTTCCGTTACCATTCTTACCCGCAACTTTTTATATGGTTTTTAATCTTTAACGAGTTTTTCGGCGAGTTTATTCAGTTGTTCTTCGCTCAGCCCGATTGATATCAGATACTGCCGGGCGGCTGCTTTAAGATCGGTAGCCACGAAGTTGTCGGTTCCCAGAAGCAATGAGAGCGTTTTGACAAGATTGTTATTCAGAATGATCGAATATGCGGCGTCTTCCGGTTTTACGCCGTAGTAGTTATAATAGGTGATCATATAATCTCGCTTTACGTCGTCAGCCGTTGCGCCCGCAAAACATTCAAGGATAGCGCAAAGAATTCCCGTGCGGTCCTTGCCCTCTTTACAGTGAACGAGATACGGCCCGTCGCTTTCCGCGATGAACAGCACGCTCTCCTTTACCTTTGCGGCAAATTCCTCGCTTTCAAAATCATAACCCATTTCGGGATTGATAACCGCGCACAGGCTGTAATAACTGCCCGGAAAGGTCGGATAGATCTTCATCGTTTCGACAGAATCGTCGAGATTGACGACGGATTTGATTCCCTCTTTTTCCATCGCCGCCATCGCATATCCGTTCCTGCCGAGCGCCGGCTCTATCGGCGTGCTGCTTCTGTAGAGCGTGTTTTCTTTCAGCCCGGATACGGTGACTGCGCGGAAGTTCGCGAATTCCTCGTCGGAAAGTTCGGGATAATCCGTGCGCACGTCGGTACGGACGAGATTTCGCGCGTTATATTCGTTAAGATATCCTCCCTTTTCTTTGAGCGAAAGAATGACCTCGCCGACGCGGATCTCCCATTTGTACCCGGGATCTTCCTCTGTCGTTTGCTTTTCAGCCAAGCCTGCGGCCTCGGCAAAGGAGCCGTAATTGATCGCTAAAGCGACCTCGTTGTCCTCAATGTCGAAACGGCAGATCATCTTCCCGCTGTCAACGTCGGTATATGCGGTTCCGACCGGAAGTTCGTATTCCTTGTCGCCCGCCTTTACGGTGATAATGTCGCCTATACCGATCCCTACCGATTCCATTTCGTCAAAAGAGGTATTCAATATCACGTTGCCGTGCTTGCCGATCTCTTTTATAGTGATTTTCAGTGCGCCGTATGGTTTTTCCGACGTAGAAGTTTTGCCGAAATCGTCAGTCGGGTTAGTTTCGGTTTTTCGGCATCCTGCCATAAGAACGCCGATAAAAGAAACGACAAGAATAATACAAAAAATTCTTTTGATCATATTTATAAACCCTCTTAAATATCACAGAAAAATTTTTTTGCCGAAAGACCGGCATAGCCGAACTTCAGGGCTTGTTTTTCAGTGATAATCGCTTGCCGCCGCAAGGCGCCCGTTCGCGCCGACCGGCAAATTCTTTTACCGTTCTAATGCCCCTGTTCCACTTGTTTTATTTCATCGCCCGACGCATTCTTTAAGGAATAAGTATCAAAAGCGGGCTCGTTAGGAAGCCGGATTTCGATCTGACTGATTTTCTTCAACTTCACAGAGCCTTTTTTCATTCGTAATTCAAAAACATGACCTCCGTGAAGCCTGTCGTCTGAAATGAAGTGAAGATGCCATCCGGCCGCATTGATGCCATCCATATAATCGGGATAGTAAACACATACCAAACTGCCTGCGATCTGTGAAAATCGATAGTCCTTCTGCGTTTTCCGCAGTACGTCCTTCAGCGAAACGTGCTGTGAGCGAAACGCCGTTTCGGATCTGGCGTTAACGCTTTCAAACAACCCGTCGATACATGCCATATGCATGCTGTTCAGCCCGAAATCTTCCTCTATCTTCAGATCCAATTCCTGTTTCAGCGCTTCGATGTCTGCAATCGGGCCAAGTTCGAACTCACGGGCGTTTTTCATAAAAGCCACGGAGGCAAACGGCACGCCGGTATCGGGCTTTGCTTCCGTTACCAAACCCCTTTCGTCTGCGCAATAGCAGTGACCGCCCAGCACGATCATTTCTCCGCCTACGTCTTCAAACGTTCCCAAGCCCGTATCGCCGCGGAGCATCAACTGTTCCACGCTGATAACTTGTCTGGAATAACCGAGCGCCAACGCCTGCAACGTTGATACCTGAAACATTTTTGTTTCCGAATTACAGTTTGTCAAACCCATTTTACTGTTTCTCCCGACTTTTTTACCGAATGATTTTCCCTTCCCCTTCGATTTATCTTCCGCGCCTTATCTGCCGCCTGCGGAGCGGAAGCGCGCCGTGACGGGTTCAGGTCCGGAATTATATGTATATGTTTAACTATTTACTCGATGGTCAATATATCCGAAAATCCCGTTACCTCGAATATATCCATGATAGCCTCGCTCACATGGGTAACCTTCATTTCGCCCTGCGCGTTCATACGCTTTTGCGCGGAAAGGAATACCCGCAGTCCGGCAGAGGATATATATTCGAGTTTTTTTATATCGATCGTCAGCGCGGTGATTCCGTCGAGAGAATTTTTCAGTTCGTCCTCGAACTTTGGCGCGGTGGTTGTGTCGAGTCTTCCCTCAAGAGATACGACCAGCGCGTCGTTGTCTTTGTTTTTTTCGATGTTAAGCATGATTGATTCCTCCAATATGGTTTTCATATATAGCCGCTCTCTGCGGAAAATATAAATTTTGGTTGCGTTCTGTACGCAAATCTAATTGCCGGTGACTTTTTTTACTTCCTTCAAAAACCGGATAAGCCCCTGCGGATATTCGCTTTCGTCCGGCAAGTTCGTATCCGCGAGCCGTACCGGTTTGTTATTCCCGTGGTAGTCGCTGCCGGCAGTGACGTACAGGTTGTATTTTTCAGCGAAATCCAGCGTTTCCTTTTGCAATTCCGGCGTAAAGCGGGAATAAAACGCTTCAACGCCCATCAACCCGTAACCGATAAGGCGGCGGAGGCGATCGTTCATTTCATCGCTTACGATCAACTCGTCCCCGCGACCGTAGCAGGGATGAGCCAGAACCGGAATCCCCCCTGCTTTTATGATCGCATTTATCGCTTCCTCCGGACGGACGTATTCGTTGCCCGCGTTAAATCCGTTTATATAATTATTGATCGCTTCTTCTTTGGTGTGCGCGTAACCGTATTTGACCATCAGATTGCCTATATGCGGTTTACCCGGATTATCGAGCGCGCGCAACGCCTCTACGTCATCCGGCGAAAAGGTAAAACCGAATTCATCATTAAGATAAGCGAGCCTTTCGGTAAGTTTGCTCATGCGGAAGGAGTGACCTTTTTTGACGATGGCGGCGATGACGGGAGCGTTTACGTCGTAACCGTAGCCGAGAATATGATAACGCCCTTCCTCGTCCTTGCACGAAAACTCCACGCCCGAAATAAATGCGGGATCGTCATTTTTCAAAAGTTTGAGGATCGCCTTGCAACCCTTGATCGCGTCGTGATCGGTGACCGAAAACAGTTCGATCCCGACTTCTTTTACACGGCGGATAATCTCCTGAGGGGTATCTGTTCCGTCGGAGACGTTCGTGTGCATATGAAGATCGATTTTTCCGGGATAACTCATTATTTTATATCTTTCTTAAGCGTGAGAATATTGTTGCCGTCAACGTATTCGTACTTGACGTCGTCCATAATTTTCCTGGTCATAAAGATGCCCAACCCGCCGATTTCGCGATCGTCTGCGGAAAGCGTAACGTCGGGATCGGCTTTTTTCGTGGGGTCAAACGGTTTGCCGTGATCCATAAAGGTGATCGTTACGGACACGGGATCGTCGGACACTTCCACTCGCACCGTGGCGTTGCCCCTGCCCGGCGCATAGGCGTAATTTGCGATATTGACAAAGATCTCCTCCACGGCAAGGTCGAGTTGCATCCTGTATTTCATCGGGCACCCTGCCGCGTCAAGACGTGAATCAACAAAATCCAGAACTTTCCGAAGATTATCTACGGCCGCCTCTATTTCCAGTTCGTCGGGATCGGTTCCGCCGCCCGCTTTGACTTCAAACGCAAGATCGTCAACGCGCGGTAAAAGCGCGATCAGTCTGCTCTTCCAAAGCGAGATCAACGAATCGTCTGCGTGGTGGCGATTGCCCCAGTCGATCAGATAGCCGTAGGCAAGGCAGCGCGCCTTGTCTGCAACTTCTTCGATCCGTCGTTCGTCTTTTGTACCGAGATACGCGGCAAGGCTGTCGTGCCAGAACCGCCGCGCGGTTTCCTGCGTAAAGCCCTGAAATTTCAGAATGACCTCAGGATCGTTTTCCGAATAACCGACGTATGCGTTATACATATGCGCAAGGTCAAAGATCGGATGCCCGACCGACAGCGTGTCCATATCGATAACAAGCACCTCGTTTCCGGCGAGCACGATGTTTTTTGTGTGATAATCGCCGTGGACCATATGATCGTCGTCCGGAATGGCTTCCGCCATCTCAACGAGTTTCTTTCCGGATTCTTCAGGCAGAACGGCCTTTGCTCTGCGAATTCTCACAAGCATATCTTCCTTAACGGACGGCAGTTTCCCCGCGGGAACAACCGTACCGTGTATCTTTTTCAGCATTCCTACGTATTCCCTGACGCACCAGTCGAAGCGTTCCGGCTCTTTTGCAAGGATCTTTGCAAAGGACTTCGCGTCGAGCAGTTCAAAAACCGAACCGTAACTGTCGCCGACTTTGACGACGTCATAAGAGATGGCGGTCGGAATGCCGAGAACGAGAGCCAGACGGGCTACCTCGCGCTCGTGCTGAATATCCGCCAACGCGTCGGCGTTCTTGTACGTTTTGACCACGTTGTCTCCGTCGATGCGGTAAACCTTGCCGTTGGCGCCCTCGCCGATCACTTCACAGCCCTCTACCGAGATGATGCGGTACGCCTTTTCGACAGTCATCATTTCGGTAAATCCGGTCATATCGAGTATGTCGTACACCTCCGGGTTGACGCAGGTCAAACGAAGGTCGGGATTAGTTTTCTTTAACCGCAGTATCACGCGCAGTCCGGCGCTTGAGATATATTGCAGATCCGCCATATCGATAACGACCGGCAGCCTTTCTTTGCCGGATACCTGCCTGATTATTTCGCTTTCGGTATCTGCGGCGTTCGCGGAATCGATCCTGCCGGACAGGACGATCTTCACCGCGTTGTCTTTTGTTTCGTTCATTGCGCTCCTCCTTTATATTCCAGTCCAAGCATCGTCAGATCGTCGAACTGCTCGGCTTCCTTTACAAAATCGTCCACCGCCCGACGCATATTCCGAAGCATTTCCTCGGGCGGGGCGTTTACGCTTTCGTTCAGCGCGTCAAGCATACGCTCCGTGCCGAAAAACTCGTTTTCGGCGTTTGTCGCTTCAGGAACTCCGTCGGTGTAAAGAAACAGTTTCGATCCGGGCTGAAGTTGAACTTCATATTCTTTATATTTTACGCCTTCCATGCCCCCGATCACAAATCCGTGTTTGTCTTTAAGCAACCCGAATTTACCGCCCGCCTGCATTATCACCGGATATTCATGACCGGCGTTTGCGGCCGTAAGTTTGCCCGTGGATATTTCGAGAATGCCGAGCCACACCGTTACAAACATCTGCTCACGGTTATTAGAACAGATCGCGGCGTTCGTATCGGTAAGTATCTCGGCGGGGCTTTTGCCTGTCATGGCGTTGTTAGACAGAATGATTTTGGAAGCCATCATGAACAGCGCCGCCGGAACGCCTTTGCCGGAAACGTCCGCCATGATCATACACAGATGATCGTCGTCGATAAGGAAGAAATCATAGAAATCGCCGCCGACTTCCTTGGCGGGATCCATTGACGCATAGACGTCAAATTCCGTTCTCTCGGGGAAGGCGGGATAGATATTCGGCAACATATCCGCCTGAATGCGGGTGGCGAGCGCCAACTCGGTGCCGATCCTCTCTTTTTCGGCAGTGATCTCGGTGATCTGCCCGATGTATTCTCTCGTTTTGCCGGAAAGCGCCGCAAACGATTCCGCCAGCACCTCTATCTCATCGTTGGTCTTATATATTTTTTCCATTTCGAATACGCTGTCGTTCCCGCTGAGCGCGTTGATGCGCTTTGTCATATATTCGATGGGCCTGACAATGCGGGACGCCACAAACAGAGCGCCCGTTATTGCAAGAAGAAGAATTAAAACGGTGGCGATTATAACGATGCGGGTGGCGCGTTTCGCCCCGTTCTGATAAGAGGTAAGGGCGTTTTTATTGATGTCGCCGTAACTTTTCAGCATCTGAGCCGTGGGTTGATCGGTGACGGATTTATCTATCGCCGAAACCACTGCCCAGCCAACCGTAGGCATAGGCGAACCCGTAAGATAATACTCCGCGCCGTCCACGGTGATGGTTTGAACGTCGGTGGCGCCATTCAGGGATTCGGTGATGAACTGCCCCAAGGCGGCGTTCTCGCTTTTGCGAAGGTCCGGGGCGACGGCCGATAATTCCGGTTTGAAAGTTCCCTCGGTGTTGGGGGAGAACAGCACCTGCCCGTTTTCGTTGATCACGCACACGAAACCGCCGTAGTTTGCGGTGGTTTTGACGTAATCGCTGATGGCGGAAAGAAAAATATCCGCCCCCACCACGGCTGCAAGTTGTCCGTCTTTATAGACCGGCGCGGCGCAAACGATACCGGCAATGTCGGTAAATGCGTCGGATTCCACCCCCGTGAAGATCAGTTCGCCCGCTTCCGCCGCCTGTTTGTACCACGGGCGGGAGCGCACTTCGAAGTCATAGACCGATCCGTCTTCTGCGATATACGCTCCGGCGCGGTCGTCCGCAAACAGAATACATCCGTCGGGCGTTGCCACAAAGCAGGAACTGAGTTGCCTTGAATTTTCAAACATGGAAAGCATGATCTCGCTCATGTTGGCTACAAGCCCCAGCGCTTCGGACTCCGACGGGTCCACGCCCGCTTCGTGTTGCATCTGAACCGACGGCACCCCGTCGTTTGCTTTGTCCGGCGGATAATAGGCGTGCGCCGTAAACGCGTCCGCATGAACAAACAGTTCATTTGCGAAAGATCGCAGGGTGAGTACGTCCGTGCGCACGTCGCTGAACAGATCGTCTGCGATATACGCCTGCAACGCCGTGGTTTTGGTCATGGAAGCGGTAACCGCCGTTTTCATAGTCCGTTCCGACACCGCCGCGATCGATTCCTGCTGCTTTTCGCTTGTGTTTTGTACGATCTTCGACAAATCATTCTGCAGCGCCACGCTTACCGTTACGTAAACGCCGATCAGGGCGATGATGAAGATCAACATAAGGTTGAATATCTTCTGCTGCAAGCCGCCCAGTTTGATACCGAGAAAAAATCTCATTTTTATGTTCCGTCCTGTTTATTTTACAAGTTTTTCGCCAAGTGTAATCAAGTGTTCACTCTTCAAACGCAGCCCTGAGAATGGCTTCTTCATCCGCTCCTACGATATCGAGCCCCTTTGCTTTTATAAGCCTTACTTCGTGAATACCGTAGAAATTCCGCGCCAACGCGTCGATATATCCGAATCCGTATTCTTCGGGGAAATAATTTCCTCCGGCAGTCGTTATATACGTCAGCCTTTCGGCCTTGCACAGACCTTCCGGCACGCCCTGCGGCGTATATCGGAAAGTGATCCCTATCACGTTGATCTGCTCAAAATACTGTTTCAGCGACGCGGGAAACGAAAGATCCCAAAGCGGAGCGGCGATAACGATCTCGTCCGCTTTTGCAAATTGTTTTGCAAGGTCGAACGCCGGATCGGTAAAAGCCCCTTTGCCGATCAGTCTGTCGCGGCGGGATAAAAATTCTTCGTTCACGACGGGAAAATCTATATCTTCAAGCCGCACTTCTTCGTAAGGCATATTCAACTGCGACAGCAGTCTGTCCGCCAGCCTTTTCGTTCTCGATCCTTCCCGCACACAGGCGTTGATAAACAAAAGCATATACTTTCCCCTCGTTCAGAATGATTTACGCCGCTTTGCCGGTTTCCTGATACCGAAACCCGACGGGAACGTACTGCTGTTCCGCTTTGGTGATACCGTCGGGGTAGATTTTGGCAAAGTCGTTTTTCATAGATATGGGCGTATAGCCTTTCGCCTTGTAATCCGCCGATTTGGTCAAAAAGTCCTGCGTTCCCCATTCGCGCACGTCGTCGTCCGCAACTACCATATACGCTTGCGCCTTATAGGGATTGCGGCTGTCGATGGCGTAGTTCATCATACTCGTGTCGCTTCCGCTGTTGCCGAAGGCAAGCACGGGGCGTTTGCCGATCTCTCTTTCGATATAGATTGACTTGTTGGCGTTGAGGTTCTTTTGGATAAAGCCGCCCGTCAAAACCAACTCGTCGCCGTCTTCATACT
>JAFTDZ010000240.1 GCA_017453885.1 Clostridia bacterium | reverse complement strand
TTTTTCAAAATCTCCGCGGGAGCCCTGTTTGCAATGCGGCGGAAAACGCGAAAGGTTGCTGGTTTTCACCTTTCCGCGTTCAAATCGGCTTCTCATTTTTTCCGCGGATATTTTTTCAAAATCTCCGCGGAAGCCCTGTTGGTGGCTCTCTTCCCTTTTGCAAGGGGCGCTCGCCGCAGCAAAGCAAACCGCGCGGGAATGGCGGGTTACGGGGGCGTAAGCGATATTTAAGGCGGGTTTCGAAAAAAAACGGGCAAAACCGAAAATTAACGCTTATATAATGCTTTATCGGATTGACAATACAATTAAATAATGATAAAATAAATAAGTATTAAACTATAAGGGAGAACTATATGGGCAACTCTAAGATCAGAAACATTGCTTTGATAGGCCACGGCGGTTCGGGTAAGACCTCTCTCGCCGAAGCCTTTCTTTTCAACGGCGGCGCTATCGCCAAAATGGGTAAAGTGACCGATAAGAACACGGTTATGGACTACACGCCGGAAGAAACCGCGCGCGGAATTTCCATTTCCCTCGCCTGCGCGAACGTTACCTGGCAGGGCGTTAAGATAAACATTATCGACGTTCCCGGGTTTTACGATTTCGAGGGCGAATTCGAAGAAGCGTTACGCGCGGCGGGCTGCGCGATACTTGTGGCGGACGCTTGCGGTTCCGTTCAGGTAGGCGCCGAGAAGGCCGTGAATTACTGCGTTAAAAACCATATACCGATGATAATTTTCGTAAACGGTATAGATAAGGAAAACGCCGACTACGTAAAGACGGCGGAAGCGTTCCGCGAACAGTTCGGCAGGAAGATAGCCACCATGCACACGCCTATAATAAACGGCGGAAAGATGCAGGGCTACGTTTCCGTTATATCCGGCAAGGCTTACGAATTCAAGCCGAGCGGCAGGCAGGAAATACCCGTACCCGCGGCTATGGCGGCGGAAGTGGAAGAGTTGAAGCAGGGGCTTACCGAGGCCGCGGCGGAAACTTCGGACGAGTTGCTTGAAAAGTTCTTTGAAGAAGGCGTACTCTCCAACGAGGAGATAATAACCGGTATAAGAAAGGGGCTTGCCGCCGGCGACACCATTCCCATTATGGGCGGCAGCGCAACGCAGAATATAGGCGTTATAAACCTTATGAACGAAGTGGCGGATATAATGCCTTCGCCCGACGAGTGCGCACCCGCGGCAGTTACCGTGGTCGATACGGGCGCGAGCGGAACGGTCGCTTGCGACGAGAACGCCCCGTTCGCAGGGCAGGTGTTCAAGACCATAGTCGATCCCTTCGCGGGCAAGCTTAGCATGATACGCGTGTTCTCCGGCACGGTGAAGAACGGCGATACCGTATATAACCCGACGAGCGGCAAGGAAGAAAAGATAGGCGCGCTTTACGTTCTCAAGGGCAAGAAGCAGGAAACCGTGGACAAACTCGTGGCGGGTGATATTGGCGCGATAGGCAAACTTTCCGACACGGGCACGGGCGATACCCTCTGCAACACCAAAAACAAAGTCAAATTCGGCGCGATAACGATGCCGCCCGCGGTTTACGCCATGGCGGTGAGCGCGGAGCGCAGCGAGGAAGAAGATAAAGTGTTCCAGGGCCTCAACAGACTGCGCGAGGAAGATATTTCCTTCACGGTGGAAAAGAACGTTGAGACGGGGCAGACGGTCATCCGCGGCATAGGCGAAACGCACCTTGACGTGATCTGCCAGAAACTCAAAAACAAATACGGCTGCACGGCGATACTTTCCGAACCCGCCGTGGCTTATAAAGAAACAATTACCGGCAGAGCGGAAGCGGAAGGTAAACATAAAAAGCAATCGGGCGGAGCCGGCCAGTTCGGCGTGGTCAACATCCGCTACGAGGCGGGCGCGGAAGACGGAGTGTTCGAATTCGTTGACGCTACTGTCGGCGGTTCCGTTCCGAAGCAGTTCATACCAGCGGTAGAAAAAGGTCTGCGCGAAGCGATAAAGCAAGGCCCGCTCGCTCAATACCCCGTCGTAAACGTGAAATGCACGCTGTTCGACGGCAAGTATCACCCGGTAGACTCGAAGGAAGTCGCGTTCGTTTCCGCGGCGAAACTCTCTTTTGAAGACGGTATAGTAAAGGCGCGCCCGGTACTTCTGGAACCCGTTTATTCTTATGAAATAACCGTTCCTTCCGATTACCTCGGAGACGTTCTCGGCGATATGAGCAAGCGCAGGGGCAGAGTTCTCGGTATGGAGAGCGAAGGCGGATATCAGAAGATAAACGCAGAGGCTCCGCTTGCGGAAATGACCAAGTACGCTATGGATCTCCGCAGTATGACGCAAGCCAAGGGCAAGTATATGGGAGAATTCCTGCGGTACGAAGCCGTTCCGTTTGAAATTCAGGAAAAGATCGTTGCCGCAAGGAAAAAGTAAAGATTCGAAACAAAAACGATTTTTTACGCGCGCCGTGTTTCTTTTGAGATGCGGCGCCGTTTTTATAAGGGCTATAATGAAAAGAGAATTTGAAGAATTATACGAAAACCTCGTTTACGTCACGCAGGAGATGATAATAAAAACGGGGGACGGCGGGCCGATAGGTCTGTATTACACTCTGCCTTCGATAAGGCGGATATTCGGCAAAGCCCTGACCGCGGACGAGGCGGGCGAATTGCTTAAAGAGTTCAGCGGAGAGGCGAACGAAACCCTTACCGACCTTGCGGTAACTGCCGCGGGGGAAAGATTTTGCTTCACCGTGGGAAAACGCGGCGTGGAATATGTGGCGAAAACCTGCGAAAACGGGGGCTTTTTGAAAGACCTTATAAATCTTCTCAGGGAAAACCCTACCTGCGACGAAGATCGGGTGGTGGGTATCTTCAAAAAATATTCGGACGACGTTATCGTTGAAAATTCCGACGAGGAAGAATTCGATCGGGTGATACGTTTCGGCGGCGGCAAGCCGGACGGGCTGTATTACTGCTTTAAGTTCGACGGGGATCACACGCACTATCACCGCCTGACAGAAAAGGACTACCTTTCCTTCGGTTTCGGCAAATAAACGGTTTTGTCGTTATTTTAACTAATTCGCCTTTTTTATCGCTTAAATTCTTGACTTGATGCGCGATAGCATATATAATTAGATTCAACACCATCATTCTGCAAAGGAACGTATGATATTCGGCAAACACATAAACAGATATTATCTCAAATACGCTTGGTTGTTTCTGCTCGGCTTGCTCGCGCTGGTAACGGTCGATTACGCCCAACTCGAAATACCCAAGATATACCGCGCGCTGCTGTTCGGCGTGAACACGGGGTTTATCGACGAGGCTAAAACCACGCCGTTCGACCTCTCCGCGCTGGTAAATAAGATATGCGCCCCCATGCTGATAATAATTCTCGCTATGGCGGTGGGGCGTTTCCTTTGGCGCGTCTGTTTTTTCGGCGCGGGGTTAAGGACGGAAGCGGACGTGAGAAGGCGGATGTTCGACCACGCGAAAGACCTTTCGCAACAATATTATCAGGTCAATAAAGTGGGCAATTTGATGTCGCTTTTCACAAACGATCTCAGCACGGTGGAAGAATGCTTCGGCTGGGGCGTTATGATGTTCTTCGACGCGCTTATTTTAGGCTTGATGGCGATATACAATATGCTTGCGGTTCAGCCGATACTCGCCTTGTTTTGCGCGATTCCGCTGGTTTTTATGCTGATAGCGGGCATAGTTGTGAACAAGTACCTTATGAAGAAGTGGGACGCGCGGCAAGAGGCTTACTCCGCCATATCGGACTTCGCGCAGGAGAGTTTTTCCGGCATATCGGTAATCAAGGCGTTCGTCAAAGAGGCGAAGGAATTGTGGGCGTTCAAAAAACTGAACAAACAGAACGAGGACGCCAACGTGGAATTCACGAAACTTTCCACCCTGCTGCACGTTTCGGTGGTGCTTTTCGTGGAATCCGTTATCTGCATAATACTCGGTTACGGCGGTTACCTCGTATATAATAAGGTAATAGCGGCGGAGCAACTGCTCGAATTCATAGGCTATTTTACCGCCATCGTCTGGCCGGTAATGGCGATCTCCGAACTTATAGATATGCGTTCCCGCGGGAAGAGTTCCCTGAGGCGCATAGCGGAACTGCTCGACGCGGAAATA
>JAFTDZ010000239.1 GCA_017453885.1 Clostridia bacterium | reverse complement strand
TTTGCGGGGATTCTTTTTTGTTAAAAAACAACAAACAAGAAGAATAGAGATCTTTCGTCGCGGTCGCTCCTCAAGATGACGTCGTTGCAATACGGCGGAAAACGCGAAGAAAGGTTACAGGTTTTCGCCTTTCTGCATTCAAGCCGATTGCTCCTTTTTTCCTAAGACTTTTCAGGAACGGATTTTCGCGGGTTCGTTTTGAATTTCTTTTATTATCGCTTTCAATATTATAAAGTCGTAGTCGGCTTTTTTCAATACGATCTCCCTGTCGTTCACAAACAAAACAACGTCGCAAAATATCGTGTTGCGAATCGCGTAGCGTGGATCTTTCCGAGTCGGCCGATCGGGTATTATCGACCATTTTTTCAAATCGCACGGCTGAATAATTTCGGAATTTTCCCCGTTGAATACGATCAAAAAACCGTTTTTATATACGAGCATTTTTTTCGGAAAGACGAAACTGAGATAACAGCCCGAGATCGTAGCGGCTATCGAGCAAACGCGAAATATCCAAAAACCGACGGATGAAAACTCTTTGACGGGTGGCAGAACGAGCCAGAAAACCCAGACCGAAAGCGCACCCGCGATCAACAGACAGTTGCCGGAATAATTCCGTTTTTTAACGAGAGTAAAGGGCTTGCCCGTCGCTCTGCGCCTGTTTAATTTTTTTAATTTGCCGCGGATCTCCGCCTTTTGTATCTTTGAAAGATTAGTGAAAAACAAGATTGACGAAACAACGCCGAGCAACGTGATGCCCGCGCCAGCCGCAAAATTAACGAACGGCGAAAAACCGTAAACTCTGTTAAGATTTATAAATGATCCGGTACCGCCGAAAATTATAACGATCATAGAAAAAAGGAATAAATACAAGGGGTGATCCACGGTTGTTTTTTTCGCGATACGTCTTTTTTTATTTTTCCCTTTCATATCCGCTCCGCTTGATCCGTATAAATTATTTCTGTCGGTCTATAACCGAAAAGCCGCCTGAATCACGCAAAAACGCGCAAATCACTCGTGGTTTTTCTTCCACTCCTTTATCTCTTCAAGGCGGTTTTTGAATTTTATTTCCAAACCTTGTTCGGTGGGGGTGTAGTATTCTTTCCCGACGAGAGAATCGGGCAGGCATTGCATATTCGTAAGTTTATCCTCGTAGTCGTGCGCGTACTTGTAACCCTTGCCGTAATCGAGTTCCTTCATAAGTTTGGTCGGCGCGTTGCGTATCACGAGGGGAACGGGTTCGGCAAGCATATTGACGGCGTCGGAACGGGCGCGCATATACGCCACGTCGAGCGAGTTGGATTTTGGCGCGAGCGACATATACACCACCGCCTGCGTCAGGTGAACGGAACATTCCGGCATACCTATAAGGTGGCACGCGTGGTACGCCGCCACCGCTATTTCGAGCGCGCGCGGATCGGCAAGCCCCACGTCCTCGCTTGCAAAACGCGTTACGCGCCTCGCGATATAAATGGGATCTTCGCCCGCTTCCAGCATTCTCGCCAGCCAGTAAACGGCAGCGTCCGGATCGGAGTTGCGCATGGATTTATGCAGGGCGGAAATAAGGTTATAATGTTCCTCGCCGGACTTATCGTAGAGGAGAGATTTTTTGGAAGTGCATTGTTCTACGTTCTCTCTCGTAACGGTTATCTTATCGCCTTCTACGTTGCCGTTCAGCACCGCCATCTCGAGCGTGGTCAGGGCGTTGCGCGCGTCTCCGTTGGCGAAGTTGGCGACGGTTTCGATAAGTTCGTCGGGCATATCCACGTTCTGCAGACCGAAGCCGCGCTCGTCTTTAAGGGCGCGCGTCAGCAGTTTTTTGAGATCTTCCACGCCGAGGGCTTGCAGTACGAAAACCTTGCACCTCGACAAAAGCGCGCCATTCACCTCGAACGACGGGTTTTCGGTAGTGGCGCCGATAAGTATTATGCTTCCCTTTTCCACAAACGGCAGGAAGGCGTCCTGCTGGGCTTTGTTGAAGCGGTGTATTTCGTCCACGAAAAGTATGGTTTTCTCGCCGAAACGCCTGTTTTTTTCCGCTTGCTCCATAACGGTCTTTATCTCTTTTATGCCGCTGGTCACGGCGGAAAAATCGATGAAACTCGCTTTGGTGCGGTTGGCTATTATCCTTGCAAGCGTGGTTTTACCCACGCCCGGCGGGCCCCAGAATATCATTGAGCCGATATTGTCGCTCTCTATAAGCCTGCGCAGGATCTTTCCTTCGCCTATAAGGTGTTCCTGTCCGCAAAATTCTTCCAGAGTCTGCGGGCGAAGCCTTGCGGCGAGCGGCTGCATTTCGGGTTTTTCAAAAAAAGTCGTCTGTTCGTTCATAAGTTTTTTCTCTTTTTAATATTTTAACACATCTTTTACTTTTGGTAAACTGTTTTGCGGGTGTTTTTCAAACGCGGGCGGTTGTGTTTTTTGCCGCGGTTTTTTCATTTTCGGTCAGCCGCCGCGTTTTCGGTTGACGGGAGGAAATGGCGATGATATAATATTTCCGTATTTTACCGTTGAGTATCAGGGCTTTTATTATGGAGTTTGTCGGAAGAAAAAACATTTCACGCAGGAAGCAGTTTGCGCTGATAATTTTGTGTTGGGCGGCTTACACGATAGCCTACCTCGGAAGGTACAGTTACAATTCCAACGGAGTACCCATAAAGAGGTTTTACGGCGTGGAAAACGACGAGTTTTCCCTCGCTACTACCTTTTTCTTTTTTGCCTACGGTGCCGGGCAGATAATAAACGGACTTTTATGCCGCCGTTACCCGATGAAATATGCGATAGCCTTCTCCCTGATAATTTCCGCCGCGATAAATCTTTCGGTATTCCTCGGTTTGCCGTTCTACCTTATAAAATACGCCTGGCTTATCAACGGGATATGCCAATCGGTATTATGGTCGTCGCTCATGCGGATACTTTCCTGCTATCTCGACGCAGACCGAATGAAAACCGCAGTGATCGCAATGAGTACCACCGTAAGCATAGGGACTTTTCTCGCCTACGGGGCAAGCGCGCTCTTCGCCCTGTTCGACGGGTTTGTATTTTCGTTTTTGCTCGCCGCCGTTTCGATGGCGGCGGTGGGTACGGCGTGGCTTTTTACATACGGGGCAATTACGGAAAACACCCGTCTCGAAAATGCGGAAACGGTTTCGGATGACGTGAAAGAAACCGAAGGCAGCGGGAACGGCACGCCGATTAGCGGACTTTTGGCGATGCTTGCCGTTTTCGGGTTATTCGCCGTGGTAACCAACTTCGTAAAGGACGGCCTTACAACCTGGGTACCGCTTATTTTGAATGAAAAATACGGGCTGAACGACAGCCTTTCGATAATATTGACGCTCGTTCTGCCCCTGTTCGCGATATTCGGCGCTGTCGTGGCGGTGTGGCTGAACAGACGTGTGCGGGATCATTCCGACCTCGTAGGCGTACTCTTTTTCTTTGCGAGCGCGTGCGTGGCCGGCATCGTTATACTTCTCAAAACCGAATTGTGGTACGCCGTTCTCGCATTGTTCGGAGCGGTGAATATGTTCGCGCACGGTTCAAACAACGTGATAACGAGCATAATGCCGCTATACGTCGGCAAAAAATACAACGCCGGTCTCGTTGCGGGCGTGCTGAACGGCGCATGCTACGTGGGGAGTACGGCGTCGCAATACGTTATTGCGGCAATCGCCACGGCGAGCGGATGGAACACCGTTATGATAACTTTGCTGTTATGCTGTATCGCGGCGACGGCTGCTTCCGTCTTACTGTTCGCGCGGAGAAAGATAAGAAAAAGACCTGTCAACGAATATTGAAGTAATTTACGGGCGGTGAAACGGTGATGAAATTGATCTTTTTGCGCCACGGCGAGAGCGAGGCGAACGGAAAAAAATTCTTTGCGGGGCATACGGACGTCGGCTTATCTCCCCGAGGAAAAAAGCAGGCGGAACTCGCCGCGAAGTATATAAAAGAGAATTTTGATGTTGATAAAATATATTCGAGCGACCTTTCGAGGGCTTACGAAACCGCGTTGCCGCTCGCTTTATCCTTAGGGCTTGAAATCTGCAAAGATGCCCGTTTACGTGAGATTTACGGGGGTAAATGGGAAGGAAAGACCTTTGACGAACTCGAAAAACTCTATCCCGAAACTTACCGCATTTGGCTTGACGACATAGGTCACGCCCGCCCCGACGGCGGCGAAAGCGCAGGCGAACTTTCAGAAAGGATATATTCCGCAGTCAAAGATATAGCGGAAAAGAACGAGGGGAAAACGGTTGTAATCGCTACGCACGCCACGCCCATACGCGCTGTTTTTTGCCTTGCCGCGGGCGAGGGAACGGATGGAATGAAAGACGTGCCGTGGGTTGCGAACGCTTCCGTCAGCGTATTCGATTATGAAAACGGAAGATTTACGGCGTTGACCGCAGGAGAGGATGCCTACCTCGAAGCCCTTAAAACAACTTTCCCTGCCAACGTATAATATCCGAAAGGCAGGAAAACTTTACTTTTTACGGATTATATTCGTTTTGCCTTTACTTTTGTTCGGATTGCATCTAAATAAGTAAAAGTGAATTTCTTAAAAAGTCTTAAAGCGACGTTCAACAAAATCCAAACCTATAAACCAAACACGAGATCGTCGCCATCGAGTTCCGGCAAAAGCCTGAAACCAAGCGATGTATAAAGGCGCTGCGCCTTTTCGTTGTCCTTCTCCGTCGCAAGTTTTATGGTTTTTTCAGGGCTTGCCGCTTTCAGGATCCGAACGGCCGCTTCGGCAGCGCTTTTTCCATACCCTTTCCCTTGATGTTTTTTGTCAATGTAATAACTCCAGGAATAAGCGTCGCCTTTACCGAGCCACTTGCAAAAATTGATGAATCCGATGGGCGCCATTTGCTCGTTGCAGATGATGCAGGGATAGTTGTCATCTCTGAACAGATATGC
>JAFTDZ010000238.1 GCA_017453885.1 Clostridia bacterium | reverse complement strand
GTTCTTCCACGTTACCGTGTAAGTGTTTACGGTTCCGGTAAACGTCGCGGTGTAGGTCGCGTTTTCCGTAGCGGCGACTATCTTGGGAGCCCAACCGGAGAACGTGTAAGTATACTGCGCGGTTGCCTCTTTGGTCGGAGTTTCACCTTCGTAAACGGGAAGCTCGTTCTCTTCGACTTCCGTCGTGCCGAGTTCGGTCTCGCCGTTCATCCAGGTGATCGTGTAGGTGGTAGTCGTCGACTCGGAGCCGCTTTCACCGGGTTCAGAACCGCTTTCTTCCGGCGTTTCGACACTTGTCGATTCATTCGGCTTATCAGACTCGCTCGTTTTTCCCGATTCTTTCGGTCCGAGACATGAAGTAAGTCCGAAGACTGCTGTGGTTACCGCCAATAAGGCGAGTAACAGGGTTGCCAAAAATTTTCTCATTTTTAATTCCTCCTTGGGGGCTACCCCCATGTTTTTATATAAAGGCTTCTGCCTATATACACCATTAATAGTTCTTCGTTTTTTATTTTCACGTTCACAGATACGCTCGCAACGCGTTTATCGACGAAATTACGAAAACGTCTTTCGCTGTTAATTCTTCAACGTGATTTTTTGCAATACTCCCGGATCCGACCAGTATGCGCCTTCGTTTATCCAGTTGCAATACGTTACTCTTTCCGGATTCCCCGTAACGTAATCGTCGACCGAAACGTTAAAACCTATCTCGTCGTTTTCCGAGTATCTCGTCCCCGTGGTCTGCACGGGAATTTTGACTTCGAGAACATAACCGTATTCCTCTTCGTCCGCCGTCAATAACTTTTTATATTTTATATCGAGCCCGCTCGCTTTAGACATATCGTAGCCCGCGTAGTAATTAAGCCGACCGAGAGGATTTATACATAAACAGTACGCGCCGTCCGATGAATTTGCGGGATATTTCGTCCTTATCGTGCCGCCCGTTACGAGTTCGTTATCCGTGGTTTGTTCGCGTTCGACCCACCCGGTTTTAGAATAATCCTCGTTTATCCATAAGTTGCACATATCCTTTTCGGTTATATCATTGTCGTATACGACGGCGAGAAAATATAAATTACCCTCGTCCCAGAGCGCGGATACATATCCCGTTGCCTGATTTACGTATTCGTTATGACCGTAAGTATATATCCTGCCCGCAGTTTTCCACACGTCGTCAATATCTCCGTCTATCGTAGGCGCGGCGGAAACGTATTTCGCCTCGTATTCGGTTATCGCCGTCTTCTGTTTTTCGGGCGTAACGGTGAGGATGGCTCTCTTCATCGCAACTTTTTTCCCTTCCTCGTCTATAACGGCGATATCAAGATTGTAGTTGCCAAGGAAATACGGAATAAAAGTCTTTCCGCCGCCCAGATCAAATTGTCTGTACCCGTCCGATGTCCAAGAATAACCTCTATCATAACCAAACTCGACAACTTTTGACACAGTATCCCCGTCTTTGAGTTTAACAGAGAATATCTCGTCGAAATCGACCGTTTCGCCTATCTCTGCCTTTACGTCGGTTTTTAAAATGGTTATTTCCGATTTCAAAATCTGTTCTTTTTCGTCGCTGTTTTCCACACCAGACGGGTTCGTTTCGCTTTCATCGGGATCGGTCTTTTCCGCGCCATTGACGTTTCCCGATATCTCTCCTCCACTATATCCGACATCGTTAGCATTTGAACAAGAAACAAACAACGTCAAAAACAAAACAAAAGCGATTATAGATAGCAGTTTTTTCATGTTTTTCTCCATTTTTCTAATTTTTTAGTTTATGCCATTATGTGACGAATTCGTAGGTCACGTAGAATTCGCAAGCCTGCCAGATTATCTGACAGTAAACTCTTTCGTATTCCAGCATATTTAATTCCATTTCATAATAACTTCCGGATGCAAACGCTCTTCCGCTTCCGTCCGTATCGCCAAACTCAAACGCCGTCGAACCGCCGTTTTGTTTTCCTATACTGATCTTGCCGCCGCTTATAAAGTCAAACCTTATTTTGACGGTGGTTATCG
>JAFTDZ010000029.1 GCA_017453885.1 Clostridia bacterium | reverse complement strand
GTGTGGGCTTTTTTTATGTTCTATCCCCCCACCGTCTTCGACGGAGCCCCCCTTACACAAGGGCTGCCGAGATCCGTTCGTAAAATTTCACACTACGCCACGGTATATCATTATATATTATACGCGCGCGCGAGTAAAACGGTGAAGGATTCGGGGAAAACCGCTCAGTCGAGCGTTTGCGTGTCCTCCGCATAGTAATTGCCGCTGACGTAACGGAAACCGAGTTCTTTGACGTAAGCCGCTTCCTCATCGCTCTCCACGCCGCCGACGATAAGATACACGCCCGTTTCTTCGGAATATTTTTTGAGCATATCTATAACGCCTTGTGTGAAAAAGTTGTTTTTTGCCTGCATTACGTAGGAAACGGGGAGTTTTATCCAGTCGAAACGGACGTTTTGCAATTCACCGAGAAGGCCGGCGTTGTCGGACATTTCTACCCCGTCCAACATAACTTTGAAACCGAGATTTTTGAGTTTTTTGATATTTTCGTTCACGGCGGGGTGGTCGAATTCCGTCACGCCGACGTAAATATCGGAAGGATCGGTGTGGAATTTTTTGGTTACGCGGAATAGATCTTCAGGGAAGGACGAGGACATCATCTGCCGCGTGGTAGCGCCGAACGCGAAACGAACGGGCGCCCCGTCCCCCGCGTGCCGCTGTTTATACTTCTGCACCGCTACGCAAAGTTGCGTGAAAATATGTAGCCCAACGCGGTGTATTTCACCCGACTGAACGAGCGCGGGAATGAATTTTTCGGAATTTATAAGGCCGAGTTCGGGGTGATTCCACACGATATCGTCATCATAAGCGTAAACGGCGTTGGTTTCGACATCGAAGATCGGGCGGTAATACAGAAGAAAATCGTTCCCCTCTATAGCCGCCTGAATGCCGCGATAGTATTGAGAGGCCTCGTCGTCTTCATAGTCGATCTCCGGCGTGTAGATAACGAAACGGTTGGCGCCGCTGCGTTCGGACGAAAAGAGCGCCTGCTCGATATTTTCCATAAACCTTTCCGCTGTGAGTTTTTGCGCGTACTCGAATACGGCCGCAGCAAAACTCAATTCCGCCGTCGCCTTTACGCGGGTGACGAGCGTGACCGGTTTGCGGCATTCCATAAGGCAGAAACCGCAGAGATCGGAAAGTGACTTTTTGTCGAGATCAGCCTCGATACAGGCGGCGAGCCTGTCCTCGGTATATACGCAGACCTTGGAATTTTTGGGAAGAACTTCGTACAAACGAGCCTGCAAAGCGTCGAGAAAAGCGTCGTACTGCCTGTCTCCAAGGGATTTAGCCAAAGACGTTCCGTTAAGAATTTTAACGTACAGAACGGAAAAATGCGTGCTTCTTTTGGCTATTTTGAAACGGCGTTCGATCATCGCGTCAAACGAAGATTTATTCATTACGCCGACCTTTAATTTATCGGCAATGTAGCGGTTGCGCTCTCTGCGAACGCCGCGATACAGGAAAAATATCAGCGCCCCTGCTATCAGTACGAACAAAACTGCCAAAAGAGCCGCGACGCCCGGTTTCAATTCGAGCGTATCCGCCAAAAACAAATTAAACATATTTTCTCCTTATACGGTTATACGATTATTTTTCGTAACGGTAGTTATCTATCATTTCACGGGCAACGTCCTGCGGGACGGATTTACTGACTATAAAGCCCTGAATTATATCGGCGCCGAGATCGAGAAGCGCGTCGAGTTGCTCGGTCGTTTCAACGCCTTCGCAAATACTGTCAACGCCGAGTTCGCGCGAGAGATTTAAGATAAGTTCGGAAATCATTTCGCTGTTGCGGTTGGTTTTTATGTCGTAAACGAACGAACGGTCTATCTTGATAGCCGAAATGGGCAATTCCTTCAGATACCTTAAGGAAGAATAGGTCGTTCCGAAATCGTCGAGGTGAACGTCTATACCGTTGGAACGAAGCACTTCGAGTTTCTGCAACGTTTCTTCCATAGTGGTCATAAGGAAGGATTCGGTGACCTCTATAGAGATGGAACGGGGTTTGAGGTCGTACATTTTATAAGTTTTAAGGAAGTTTTCGACAAAACCCGCCTGCATAAGTTGAACGGGCGAAACGTTGAGAGAAACGCCTACGTTCTTGCCCTCTACGCTCTTTGCGAAACGCATTCCTTCGTCGAAAATAAAATCGCCGAGGGGCACCATATTGCCGGACTGTTCGGCAAAAGTGATTATATCGTAAATGCTCTCGCTTATCTGAACGCTCTTTTTTAAGCGCAACAACGCCTCGAACGCCACTATCCTGCCCTGTTTGAAACTGTATTGCGGTTGATACTGCAATTCGAAATCGTGATCGTCAAGCATCCTCACCACGTCGATATTGAAGAAATATCTGGAATAAATTTTCTTCTGCATTTCGTAATAGAGGTTGTAATCCACGGAGTTAGCCGGATCGGATACTTCCTCAAGCGTCTTTTTGAGCGCCGCGCCCGCCGCGCTTTGCGCGTAGGCGAAAGAGCGGTCTTCCATGGTTTTATCTACGAGTGCGAAACCGCACTTGACTTTTACGTTCACGAGGTTATCGCCGACGTATATCGCGCGGTTGAAGAAGGCGACTATCTCCGGCAGGTCCCTCTGAATGGCAGCAAATTGTTTTCCGTCGGGAAAAAGAACGCCGACGTGGTATGTATCCAGCGGAAATACGTAATGGAATTTATCCCTTATCTTTTCAACGAGAAAAGCCTGCGCTTCGTCGGAGAAGTTCTTGCCGAAAACCGTCTTTATATCGTGCATATTCGCGAAGAATATTTCACCTATAAGAAGTTGTTTGCTCTTGCGGATAAACCTGTCGTAAACCTCTTCCATCGTGTCGTTGCGCTGGTCGGTCTCTATTTCCGTACCGTAAGGCATTGCGAGCCTGGACGCGTTCAGAACGATTGTGCCGTTACCGCGTTTGTTTACGGCGCACACGAGGAAGTCTCCGTCGTCGCCGCGGTTTGCCTTTATAACGTAAAATTCGTTTTCGTTAAAGCGGTTGACCTTCTCGCGTATCTCGGTAACGGAAGGATAATCCGTGCGGAAATATTTATCCGCCTTGACGATTTTTCCGTCGGAATCCACCACAAGTTTGTAAGAATATTCGCTCTTGCCACCACCCGTACCCGACAGATATACGCCGAAACCGAGAAGAAATACCGTTAGCGCGACGAGTATCGCAGTGGTTATACCCACTTGATTTTTAAGCGACGAAACTATTTTATCCCCGGTGGAAAAATCCGCGTAACCGCCCATATAAAAATCCGTATCGTTGAGCGGTGAGAGAGAAAGCGCGTAATTTTTACCCGCTATCTTGACTGATTCCGTAGAAACGCCGCCTTTTGAAAAATACAGGCTGTAATCGAGATACGGCTTGAGTTCGGGTCTGTTCACGTAAACGGTGCGGCGGCTCTCGCTGAATACGACAAACCCGTCGAAACTTCTTAACGAAACTTTTTCAAGTAAAGTTTCCACGTTACGGAAACACAGTTCCATACTGTCGCCCGCGCCCGATTTGCCGTAAACGGCATAAACGTTCTTATCGGCGCGGATAAAAACGTCCGCCGAGGGATTGTCGAAAATCTCCGAAAGTTCGTAAAAATTAAGGCGTTTGGATAAAATATTCGTCTTTATCGTGTTGTTGATCTGGTACGAATAATCCTCGCCGCCGTAATGCATGGTGATGGTATCTTCGTAAAACTCTCCGGTTATATCGTAATCCGTTCCGCTCGAATAGTCGCTTGCCAAAAGATCGTTGAAGTTTTCGGCAACGCGGCGCATATCGAGGGTGTAACCTTCGAATATCCCTTCCGTAGCGACGGT
>JAFTDZ010000237.1 GCA_017453885.1 Clostridia bacterium | reverse complement strand
GGCGAAGGGATTCGAACCCCTGTGCCCGTTAAGGCAAACGGTTTTCAAGACCGCCTCGTTATGACCGCTTCGATACGCCTCCGTATGTTTTTTTCATTCGTTCTTTTCCTGCGCAAACGTTAAGGCGGTCCGCCTCGTTATACTCGCTTACGCTCGTGGCGTTCGGACTTCGTCCTCGGCTGAGGACCGCTCCGATACGCCTCCGTATTTGGCATTGCGGAAAAGACCGGTTTGAAACGCCAAAAAAGCAAACGCATTTTTTCGTACTTTGAATATTATAAACCACAAAGCGTTAAAAGTCAATGATTTTCCCGCGCCGTTGAAAATAAAGTTAAGCGGTACCGAAAAAAAATTGATGCAAACGGTTTTTTAACTGTAAATTGCCATACTGCCGACGATTGAGTTGATAAAATTTTCGTAATATGTTAAACTAAATAAAAAGAAACGGAGAAGCGCGATGGAAGAAGAAGCCTTGCAAGCCGTAAACACGGAAGAAATTCCGACGGAAAATATTGAAGAACCGTCTGCCGAATCCGAGGACGTTTTGACGGAAAAACCGCATAAAACAAGCATTATCGGCATAATTTTCGCTTATCTTGCCGCGCCGCTCGTATCGGTTGCGGCGTTTACGTGTTTTCTTATTTATCTGAAAATTTATCCTTACGGCAGCAAGATGATGAGCAGTTACGATCTCCTCGCGCAGATAGTTCCGTTCGCGGAACACCTGTTTGACGTTATCGAGGGGAAATCTTCCTTGTTCTATTCTTTTTCGGTGGCGTACGGCGCGGATCTGTTCGGCAGCATCGCGTATTGCCTCGTTAGCCCGTTCACCTTTATTTTTCTGCTCGGCGGAAAGGGAATGGCCGTGTATATGACGCCTTTTGTTATCGGGGCGAAGATCGTTTTCATCTGCCTGTCGGCATCGTTTGCGGTCAAGAAACTGTTCCCGAAGATCTCACCGTATATCGTACCCGTGCTTTCGGTGCTGTATGCTTTCAGCGGATATTTCCACGTTGCGAACACTTATATAAACTGGCTCGATTTTATGATATATATGCCGCTTGCGGTGTACGCCTTCGCGAGATTTATGCGGACGGGAAAATATCTGCTGTTTTCTGCGATGATAGCGGCGATGATATACGCGTGCTTTTCCATCGCGTGCTTTTCGCTTATTATAATTTTCCTGATACTGTTCGCCTACGTATTGTTTGTTGTCGAAAAGGAAATGCGGAAGGAAAAGATAACGAAGATATGCATGAGCCTTATAGTGGCGGTGGCTTTCGCCCTGCCGATAATCGCGCCCGCATTCATGGCATACGTAAATTCCGGCAGAAATACGGGGCTTTTCAGTAAAATATACGACAAAATAGACGCGGAACACCTTTACAGTAAACTATCTTACGTGTTCGGGGACACGGTCTTCTTCATATGCGGCGCGTTCTACTTTATAATATGCGATAAAAAGGACAGGAAAAACCTGTTTTTGTTTATTGCCGGCGCGCTGATATTCGCCCCCGTTCTCGTGGACGAAATATGCCTGCTGCTCAACGCCGGTTCGTATATGAGTTACTCCTTGCGTTTCGGTTTTCTCAACTCCGTTTACGGGTTGTATATAACCTGTTCGCTCGTTGAAAGGGTTCGCGACGAAAAGGTGAATAAAACCTATAAGTGGCCCGTATCGTGCATTATCGGGGTCGTTTTGCTTGCGATGTGCGTCGGGGCGCTTATCGTTGCCGAAAATATAGCAGACCACGGAAAGGACGCGTGGCTGTTCAAATTATCCGCCTTTAAGGAAGGTACGCCCGTATATAAAATGTTTGAGGCGGCTGACTTCGGCGAATCCTTTTCCTCGAAGTTCGCCCATTCCCTCGGCGGGTTGGAGATAATAGGCATAACGGCTATAACGCTCGCCTTCGCTACCGCGGTGGTTCTGACTCTCACAAAACTTAAATTCATGCCTGTAAAGGCAGCGGCTGCGGTACTCGTTGCGGTTGCGCTTATGCAGACGGGTTTCAACTTCTATCACACGGTGGAAGGCGACCGCAACACGATGATAACATATGACCAGATACAGGTCGTTTTAGACGAAATATATAACCGCGAAGGCAACACGGAACAATTCAAAATCAAGGATTACAACAATAAAGTTTCGGCGGACGCGCCGCTCACCTTGCACTACCGTTCGGTCAGCATATTCTCGTCGGTAACGGACGGCGGAAACTTTGCCCCGACGGACTTTTTCGGTTACACCGGCAACGGTATAAACACAATAAAGACGCGCGGCGGAAACGTGTTTTCGGACAGCCTTTTCGGTTATAAATACGCCTACTCGACAGGTACATCCATCTCGCAGGACAACTGGACGAAAATAGAAACTTACGGCCCGTTTACTCTGTTTGAAAACGAATGCGCCTTCCCCTCCGCCTTTACGATACCGAGCGGGGAATATTCGGTAAACGACCTTTCCTACGCGGACGCGCTCGACTCTCTCTACGGGTGGCTCGGCGGCGAAGGAAACCTTGTAAGCCGCCTGAATCCCACAAAAACCGAGTATTTTGAAGAGGACGATCACTATAAATTCACCTTCCAGACCTCGGCGAGCATACCCGGCAACTGCTATATTATCGCAAGCATTCCGGGCGACGTTACGGTAAAATATTGTAATTCTTCTTCCTACGACGAGGCAACGGCAAAGACTGTGGATGAAAAATTCCGCCTTGACAGCGGATACCGCACCCGCCCCTACGGTGTTATCACGGTAAAGGTTGCTTCAGGCGAAATTTCAGCGGACGACCTCGCCGATAGTTTTCAACTAATAACGATATCCTACGATAAGGTGAAAGAACTCGCCGCAACCGTGAACGCGAGGGCTGCGGACGTAAAATTCGGCAGAAACACCATTGCAACGACCGTGGACGCGAACGAGGGCGAAAGCCTTTTCGTAAACTATCTCGCAATAAAAGGTTACCGTTGCAAAATTAACGGAAAGCCCGTAAATCTCACAAAAAACGACCTCGGTTACCTTTCCGTCAAACTCGGGAAAGGCAGGAACGAGGTGGTATTCGAATACTCCTCTCCCTACGTTAAATATATAATTTTCGGAACGGTGGTCGGCGCTATATTCGCGGCGGCGATGATACTCGCTTTCGAATATTACGAAAAAATAAAAAAGATCTTTGAAAAGATAGCCGACCTCGCCGCGGATATTCTCGCCGCGTTTATTTTCGGCTTCGGTTTTTGCTATCCGCTGTTCGTGTTCCTCGAAAAATGCGTGAGGGCCGTTTTCGGGCTGTGATTATCTGAAATATACAAAAGCCGCCTGTTTCACGTAAAAACAGGCGGTTTTTTATTTGCGGCGTTTCAGCCTAATATCTTTTTGAGGAATACGCCCGT
>JAFTDZ010000028.1 GCA_017453885.1 Clostridia bacterium | reverse complement strand
TATTTTCGGCCATTATTATCTCCTTTGCTTGGGATCAAGCGCATCGCGAAGTCCGTCGCCTATAAAATTGAAACCGAGAACGGCTATGATGATACATATACCGGAAGGGCCCCATACGTTGAAATTGTTCTGCAATATATCGCTTCTCCTCGAAATTACTTCCACCATAGTGCCCCAGGACGCGAAAGGTATCCTGACGCCCAAATTCAGGTAAGAAAGCGTGGATTCGTAAAGGATCATACTGCCGAGCGACAACGTCATCGAGACGAGTATCTGCGGCAGAATGTTTGGAATAAGGTGCTTGAATATTCTCCGCATGGAAGAATACCCCATTGCCTCGGCCGCCACCATGTATTCCTGCTCGCGAAGGAAAAGTATCTGCCCGCGGACGAGCCTTGCCATGCCCGGCCACGAGAAAACGGATAACACGCCCATAAGAAGATATATGTAGTACTGCTGAGGAACGTTGTTCGCATCCAGAACGGTACCTATGATAAGCATGAGCGGTAACGTAGGCAGGCACATAAGAACGTCGCAAATACGCATTATGATACTGTCCACTATTCCTCCGTAATAACCGGCTATACCGCCCATTATTATGCCGAGGGCGGAAGTTAAGAACACGGCGAGGAAACTTATGGTAAGCGACAATCTTCCGCCGTACATAAGCCTTATGAAAATATCCATGCCCTGCTCGTCCGTTCCGAGAATGTGATCGGCGGAAGGCTTAGCAAGCATATTGATGCCGTTGTTTGTTTCGATGATCTGAACGTGGCCGCCCTCGATCATCTCTATAACGGAATAATCTTTGGCGCCGGTATAATCGGTTTCGGTTTCGCCCCAGTTGTTATAGACCAACGGCCCCACCCAACTGAAAAGAAACAGCGAAATGAGCATTACAAGCCCCGCTATCGAAAGTTTGGAACGGAAAAATCTCCGCGCAACCATCCTCGAAGGAGACATTAATTTTATATTTTTATCAAGAGGTCTTTCGGTATCTTCCGCGCCCTGCCCGACGTAGCCCGAAACGTTTTCGGATACGCTTTCTTCGGCTTCGCGTTCGGCTTCAGACAATAATTCATTTTTTCTGTCTTCCATACTACCCTCCTTACGCGAGTTTTACGCGGGGATCGACTACCGCATACATCAAATCTGCCAAAAGAACGCCCGCTACCGACAGAAATGCCAAAAACATATTATACGTCATAATAACCGGTATATCCGCCTGAGTCATTGCGTTAAGGGCATAATTTCCTATACCCGTGAGATCGAAAACCGTTTCGGTTATCATCGCTCCGGAAAAAAGGCTCGGTATCAATCCCGCAAGGCTTGTTACGAGAGGAATCATCGTGTTCCTGAAAGCGTGTTTATAAATAACGGAACTCTCTTTAAGCCCCTTGGCGCGGGCGGTTCTTATATAGTCGGAATTGAGAACTTCAAGCATATTCGTCCTCGTTACTCTCATCCTTGCTCCTATACTTAATATCACAACCGTGAGTATCGGCAGGAACATATGCCGCAAATAGTCGAGAAGCGCTTCAAATCCGTTTGCGTAATCGATGCCGGCGTCTTTCATGCCGGATACCGGGAACCAATGAAGTTTGTTGGCGAAAATATCTTTGAGCATCTGCCCGAAAAAGAAGGACGGGAGAGATATTCCTATAAGCACGAGTACCGTAACGATATAGTCGCGCAGGGAATATTGATGCGTAGCGGCGGTAACGCCGAGAGGAATCGCTATCAAAAACTCGAATACGGTGGCTATTGCGGCTACAAAGAAAGACGTGCCCATTCTGTTCGGATCGAAAATTTCCTTGAGAACGTCACGCTGATTTATGAAACTTTTTCCGAAATCGAGGCGGAAGATATTTAAGAGCCAAGTGAAATATCCGCTTATTATAGAACCGTTCAATCCGTAAGTTTCATACATCTTCTGAATGAATTCGTCGCTTACTTCCTGCCCCGACGCCTTAAGTTGCAATACCCTTTGCTCGATAAAGTCGGTAGGCATACAGCGAAGAAGAGTATAAAGGATAAGCGACACGCCGAGGAGTATCAGAACGGAAACGATTATCCTTTTTAATATGTATTTGAACATTTTATCTCCGTTGCGGCAAAGTTTGTTTGCTCTGCCGCAGTTTTGGTAATGTGTTTGTTTCGCCGCTTTTCCATATGTTTACGCGGTGGAAAAGCGGCGATGCTGTAATTTATTTAACGAGTTCGAGTTCCCAACTTCTTTCAAGAGGCGAAGAATAAGAGTTTACAAGCCCGCCCTCGCCCGTTTTAACGGTAAGGCCGGTTATTGCCTTGCTGTTGTAGGCGTAAAGAGTCTGGCGCTGATAAACAGGCAGTTCTACGGATAAGTCGAGAACGAGTTTCATCGCTTCCTCGTACATTTGCTTTCTTTGGTTCTGATCCATTAACGAACGGGCGTCGTCGATTATCGCGCTGAGTTCGTTAAGTATCGCTTGTTCTTCCCAATAAGTAGCGGCGTCTGCCTTTATTTCACGGTATCCCCACGCATAAACGGAAGTAGCGGAAGAATCTTTATGATAAACCTGATACATATCCGGATCGATGGTGGAGCCCCATGCCGCCGCCCACACTTCGAGAGAACCTGTGGAAAGTTTCGTGAGAGCCTGCGAGTCCGGTCTGACTTCTATTTCAAATCCGAATTCCGTGTTGAGAAGTTCCGCCGCCTCCTTAAATACGTTATAAGTGGGGTGTTCGGTTATGGACGCGCCCGCTATGGTGAACCTTATCTTCTTGTTGGCGGAAGGATCTGCCTGTTCGAGTTCGGACGTAATGATCTCTTTTGCTCTTGCTTTGGCTCTTTCACGGCTTGCCTGATCGGTATAGGTAGCGTATTTCGCCCATCTCCTTTCGCTGTCTCTCACCGTGGGATCTTTAGGCGTATTGTCGGAATCGAAAGGATACGCCCAACTCTGAGTTGACATAGGCCAGTTGTTTACGATACAGGTTCCGGGGTAGTAATATTCGGTTGCCTTGGTAACGTCCATAGCGGCCATTATTGCGCGGCGGATATGAATATCGGGAACTTTACCCGCATTTATACCTATATAGCCGTAGCCGAGTTGCCAGCCGTGCAACTGTTTTATTCCTTTGCTTTCGAGTTTGTTGAGTTCGTCTGCATTGGTTTTGGTAAACTGCGGAGTTATATAATCAACCTCGCCGTTTTTAAGCGCGTCTATCGCGTTGGTGGAACTTACCACTTTCAAGCGGAGTTTTTCGGCTTTTACGGGGAACATAAAGTTTTCGTTACCCTTATAATAAACGATGTTGCTTGAATTGAACGCGGCGCCGGTGGGGTTATCGCTGTTTTTGATATCCGTTGCTTTGAAGGGGCCGGCTCCGAGCGGCACTTCAACGTGCTGTTGCGACTGGATAACGTTGGTCTGGAATTTGGTATCCGCAAATTCCACGCCGAATTTATTGTTTGCGATATCTATCGTTCTGCCGTTCGGGTGATCGGCGTCTGCGGTGTAATAATGCGCGGGCGCCACAGTGAAACCGAAGTTGTATATTGCCTTGGGGTCGGTGCCGTCAACGGTTATACGAAGAACGTCATATTCATCGGCTGCCGTGGGGCGACCTTTCTCGTCGTGATTGCGCGCCACTTTATAATTTTTTCCGTTTACAGTTACCGAAGTTTCGTTTGTGTTGTGGCCGAGAGATTTGATGCCCTCTATATTCTCGATACTTGCGGTGGAATTGTTCTTTATCCACACCGATCTCGCTTCCGCGGCGAATTGCGTCTGCAACGTGGCGGCTGTGCCCCAGCCCATAAGAATCATATGGAAACTGTCGTTTACGGTATCGGTATAAACCTTGTTTATGGCCGCTTCTTTGGTGTTGTATGTAGAAGCGGCGGTTTCGTTGTTGAATTTTACTATCTTGGTTTTATCGTCCCTGCTCGTTCCGGGGATTTTTGCGTATTCGGGAGTAATATTTCCTTCGTAAAGCAAAAATTTGAAAGTTTCGCTGTTGAATTTGGAAGCGTGCGATTTATAGGGTTCGGTGGTAACGTCGAAAGCGTCCTGAGAGGCGAGCCAGTCGGTTTCGAGTTCCTTTTTGAACGTTGTGAGAGCGAGTTCGTAATCGTCCGTAAGCGCTTTTCTGAAATAAGCGTCGGCTTCACCGCTCGCTTCGAGCGCAGCCAACTCTTCGTCGGACGCCATGGATTTTTTATAGTCGTTCAAAGAGGAAATATCCACAACGTTCGGATCGTTTATGGCTTGCTTCATCTGTTCTTCGGTATAGTGATAAGAATTCGTGGTGCCTTGCCTCAATCCGTTATCCGTATAAATTCTTATAAGTTCCGCTACTCTCGTGTTGGCGGCTACGACGGCGTATTCGGACATGCGCTCTTCGGTAGTATCGTCGCTCGAATAACTCTGAGTTCTGTAATTCGAAAGGCCTTTGATTTTTATCGAATACATAGTTGACGAGCCCGTGTAGGCTATATCGAGATACTCGTAAAGATTAAAGAACACGTCGTTTATCGTAAGGGGTTCGCCGTCTGAAAATTTAAGGCCGTTTTTTATTACGAAAGTGTAAACCGTTTCCTTGTTGTCTCCACCGAGATCGTTGATTACGTAAGAAAAATCCTTAACCACCGTGGGAAGGTCGTCTCCCGCCTGCGGGTTACCGTCGTCATCGGTGGAAAGCATTCCTATCTGAGTTAATCCTACAACGTCCATATCCGTTCCGGACGTAGCGTAAAACGGATTGAACAGCCCGCTGAGAGCCTCCGTCATGATGACTATGCTGTCTTTCTTTTTATTTCCGGTAGTTAATACGATAGCCGTAATAACGCCGGAAACAACAAGTACGGCAGCCACGATTATGCTGATTATGGTTATACTTTTCTTGCTGAGTTTCATATTTTACCTCCGTTTTGTTTTTTTTATTGTTTATAAATCATAATTTATTTTGTATTCGGCTTCGTCAAGCCTTAAACTCGCCGGGAAAACGAGGGTTACCTGAAGGTTTTCGTCAACGGTTACGGCGGAAGGATCCACGCTGTAAGAATAACCCGTCATAAGTTGCGTGCCGAAAACATACAGTTCTATTTCGCCTGCGGTAATACCTTCCGTATTGCCGTTGGCAATTAAATTAACACCGTATTCGTTAGGTAAAATGATATTGCCGAGGCGCACGCTTCCCGATACGGTCACACCGGAAATATCCGCTCTTTTCGTTTCGCCGTTTTCGGTAACCTCTTCTATTCTTCCGGCAAGCAGGCCGAAATAAGTTTCGGAAAGTTTGTAACTTTGTCCGCGGTTTGAAAAACTGACCGTAACGTTTTCGAAAGCGACGTCTTTAATAACCGCCCTCGCGCCGATCGAACCGAAAAGCCCGCCCTCGGTGGCGGTTGACGACGAAAACAACGCCGATATGTTGGAAAACTTTTTAACTCCGCCTATGCCTTTTATTTGCCCGTTGAAAGTCTGAACTATGTAGTTGGGCCATTTTTCGTTTGCAAAATCGAGGTCGTTGTATATTTCGAATATACCTTCGGCGTTAAGATTATCGGCAAACTGTTTCGCTGTGGTAATTTTGTAAATTTCCCCTTCTTCAAACGTTACGTAAATCTTTTTTACCCTGTTTACGGGGGTGGCGGTCTCAACGTCAAGGCTTCCGCCGTGCGCCACGTAGTCGGTTATTTCGTTTTCCATATTGTCGTCCGTATAGGCTTTGGCAAACGTTTTACCGCTGATTTTCGGAAATACGAACTTGTTTTTGTCCTGATATTCATGCTCGTAATTCATTGCGCCTTCAACGTATCGCGGCATATAGGCATTTACGTAGTCGCTCTTGCCGCTTCCTTCTTCCGTTGCGAGTTTATAATTGAAAGACGTGCTTCCTATCTCTTCCCATTCGCCGCTTTCGTTCAAAGCGTAATATTCGAATTCGTAATACGGCACCCAGCCGGCATAAAGCGTGAAGGATATATTTTCCTGCCCGGGCGTATATTCGATTCTGTCTTCTTCGAAATCCCACCTGCCGGAATAATCGTAACCGGGCGTAGCCTCTTCGGGCTTATCCTGCCCTTCTTTGATCGGATAATAGTATTTTCCTTCTTTCTCCTCTATTATTTTGCCGAACTCGTCGGTAAAAAACTCCTCGCCGTTTACCGTTACGGTTTTAATAGTACGGTTTTTATACCAACCTGCAAAGAAATGGTCCGGCATATACAGCGCCACGCTCGTTAGCGAACCTTTTATCCTCGAACTGTCCGTCGGCTCGGTGAGTTTTATGCGGATAACGCCGTCGGTATCGGCGGAAAACGCGGAAGAATCGGGGTTGAACATATCTATCAGGGTAACGCCGTTTCTACCCATAAAATTACCGCCGTTTCCGTCGTAAGTTACGGAAATCACATAACCTTGCGATTCGTATTCGTTTATCAGCGTTTTGCT
>JAFTDZ010000236.1 GCA_017453885.1 Clostridia bacterium | reverse complement strand
TGAGTGAGCTGTGTGCTTTATTTCATTCTTCACTTCGTTAAAAACCTCCCGGTATCTTTTCTATAGTGATGCGGTTGCCAAACCTTCACTATTATACCACGAGGTTTTTATTTACTGAAGCTTTTTCTTCCCTCCCCCGGTAAAACCGGGGGATTATTCAAGCTAAAGCGCCATCCGGAATAAAAAGCGGTAATTTTACCGTTTTTTTTAATTAGGCATATAGTCTGACCTTTTTTCGGGTAAACTATGTTAAATTGCGCTTTGCCGTTGTTTATCGTTCGTGAAAAACGATATAAGAAAAAGCCGTTTTGGCGGATATAATCCGTTCAAAGCGGCTCAGGAAGGTTTGCTATAAAGTTAATTTGTTCTATTTTTCGTAGATGGAAACGGAGGTTTCGCCGTCGGTTTCGGAAAGGTGAACGACAATCTCTTCCTTTATTGAAGTGGGTACGTTCTTGCCTACGAAGTCCGCGCGGATAGGAAGTTCCCTGTGGCCGCGGTCAACAAGAACGGCAAGACGAATGGTGTTAGCCCTGCCGGCATCCATTATCGCCTCTATCGCGGCGCGCGTGGTGCGGCCGGTAAAGAGAACGTCGTCCACCAGAATAACGTCCTTCCCCTCTACGGGCACGGAAATCTGCTCCGGCGAAACTTTCACTTCGGGCCGAACGTCGTCACGGAAATGGGTTATATCGAGTTCGCAAATGGGAAGATCGACGCCGGACGACGCCTTTACGTTTGCGCGAATGGTTTCCGCAAGGGGAACGCCGCGCGTTTTTATGCCGACGAGAACGGCGTTTTCGGTATTGACGCGTTCGATTATTTCGAAAGAAATACGTGTCATTGCGCGTTTTACGGCGGTTTCGTCGAGAATGGTTGCCTTGAATTTCATTATATTACTCCGTTTTTTTCCTGAATTGTATATAAAGTTTAACATTATCGGGTAAAAGTGTCAACTTTTTTGTCGGAAAAACTTGTTTTTTTCGGCGCAAGGTAGTACAATATAAGCGAAAGTTTTCACTCGAAGGGGATAAAAATGGATTTCTGCGAAAAGTTGAGAGCGCTACGGGAAGAACGCGGGATCTCCGCCGAGAAGTTGGCGGAAGATATAGGCGCGGAAGTTGCCGCCGTTGCCGCGTGGGAAAGCGGAGAAATTACGCCCGACCGCGAAACCATCGGGCGCGTGGCCGAATATTTTGCCGTGGAAGAAAGTTATTTTTACGAAGCGGACGACTACGCAAAAAAACAAAAAGCCACGCATTTCCCGTATTATCTGGGCTTTATGCTGTGCATCGCGGGGTTCGTTTGCCTTATCGTGTGGGGGCTGCTGATGATAGCGGAGCCTTCGTACACGTTCGTTTACAAAGATCCTTCCCGCTTCAACTTCGATAAGAGAGTGATACTTCTTATCGCCTGCGCAGACCTTGTTCTGACGGGGCTGGTTCTCCTTTTCAGAAAGCCGAAGCGCAAATAAACCGACCGTAACATAAAGGCGAACGGAAAAGACCGCTCGCCTTTGTTTTTGAAAAAAGTCCCCTATTTCTCACAAAAACGGGGTTATACTCTCTCTAAAACGATGGTTTCGCCATAGAGAAGGTCGCCGTCTTCGGTGCGCGCGAACGGGGCGAAGAAAGGTTCGCCGTCGCTTTCGCCGCACTCGTATTTGAAAACGCCGCCGTCGCAAATTATTTCGTGACGTT
>JAFTDZ010000235.1 GCA_017453885.1 Clostridia bacterium | reverse complement strand
GCAAGTCAAAGCAAACTGCTTCGTTTCCTGAGCGTGGCAATGGTAACTCTCGGCACTTTCTGGTTATTTATGGACATCGTGTTCAACGGCGGCATAAGCGGCACAACGAGATTCGGCGGCTGGTGGCTCGGTCTTATCATCGGCGCGGTAGTAGGCGCGGCTTGTTTGTTTATTCCTATGTTCGCAAAGAAGAAGGACTGATCATCATTTTGTAAAAGCCCTGCAAAACACGTGTTTTGCAGGGCTTTTTTATTTTTCCGTATAGTGTGAAGATAGCGGCGGAACGGCGTTTTCGATATTGTCGGGCCGCTTGATTATATAGCAAATCTGTCTGTAGGTTTCCTCGAAGTCGGCGGTTTCCGCCTGAATGATGAACTTGTCGCCCGCGTGTATCTTCTTTTCGCCGTCGTTATCCATCTTGTAAATTATGTTGCCTTCCGCGTCGGTATGCTTAACTTTTATAACGAGGGTGTTTGCCGGCCATAATATATCGCGCACGCTCCTGTTCACGGCGAATGCTCCGTTTTCAATTTCCACCTCGCACTCTATAAGTTTGCGGCGTTTCCCTGCGAAGCGCTTTTTGAGCAGAGAGCCGAGCGCGTTGTCGTATATCGGTTCTATATTGAACAGTTCTATGATGAAGTAAGAGAGGAGTATCACGAGGCAGGTCGCCCAAAGCACGGAAGTTAATTGACCTGTCATCTCTATAACGAGGACTATCGCCGTGACAGGCGAACGCATCACGCCGCCGAGGAAGGCGCACATACAAATCAACACTATAGTGTTATAATATTCTTCGCCCATTCCCATGGAAACGAGCAATTTCGCCATAAGTCCGCCGAACATAGCGCCCACAGAGAGGATAGGTATGAACAATCCGCCCGTAACGCCGTTCGCAGAGCAGAAAATTATAGTGAAAAGTTTTATAGCGAGGAGAACGAGCAAGGTTTTCCACTCGAACGATAGTGTTGCCGTTTTTCTTATAATACCCGCGCCGCCGCCGAGCGCGTCCGTCGCGTAAAGCCCTACCGCCCCCGTAAGAATGAACGCCGCGAGAATTTTGAGCCACAGTGGAACGGGAGTTTTCCCCGCGAGATTCGTAAACGCGTTCAGGCAAAGGCTGAACAGCACGGAGAATATCCCCATGGTAAGTCCGAGCAGAACGAGGTAGCCCGTTTGCGATATGGTAGGCGCAGTAGCCCCCGCGAACTCCGTGAACACCACGTTGTCTATGCCGTGGCCCGTAAGCGAGGTGAGAAGGTTCGCGGTTATCGAAGCCACTATTATCGAGGACGCCGCCGGCAGTAAAATTATCGGGGAAAAACGCTTATGCCCTTCCTCGAGGGCGAATATTATGCCCGCGAGCGGCGCGTTGAAAGCCACGGCGAACCCTGCGGAGGCCCCGCCCGTAACCGATTGCCTGCGCCATGCGTAGCGCGATTGCTTTTTCTTTCCGCCTATTTCGTTTATTCCCTGACCTATACACCCGCCGAGGAGCACGCTCGGCCCTTCGCTGCCGAGAGGAAGACCGGCGAAGAACGAAAGGCAACTGCCGAAAAGCATCGCGAAAAAGGTCCGAAGCCACTTGAGCGGCAGAAGCCCGCGCATTATACCTTCGGCGTAAGGCACGCCGCTGCCCTTGACTTCGGGCGTGAGTTTAACGTTCACGTAGGAGAGAACGCCCACCGCCGTAAGCCCCGCGAAAAGCAGGGGTATAAAGGACGGGTGAGCCTTTACGTAAGTATAGATAGCCACGCTTTTTTCGCTTAAAAATTCCACCGCGAGCGAATACGCCCACACCACGGCGCCCGTAACGAGGCCTATCGCTATGCCGTAAACCACTATAGGCAAAAGCGTGTGCCTTATGTACGATAGGTAATTATTCAGTTTTCTTCTGTATTTTTCTTTCATATGCTTATTTCAGTTGTAAAACAGCATGGCGACGAGCATGAATATTCCCTCTAAAACGAGCAGGTGAGCGGGATAGAATATGTAGAAGAAATACTTCATTTTATATTTGCCGCGCTCGCCGTTATACGCGAGAAGGAATACTATCGAGAGCAGGGTGAACCAATAAACGGAGTTGTGCTTGGTCAAAAGGTAATATATAGTCGTTCCGACTACCGCCGCCGCGAAAGGCAGAACTTTGAAGAAGTTTTTCTTCACGATATAGGCGAACAGAGGCAGCAGCGCCCCGATCCAGCCGTAATCGAAAACGCCGCCCTTTCCCACGATATAAACGTCGGTAAACACAGCCGCCGATACGGCCGCGGCGAAACACACGAGATAGAAAAAGAAGTTTCCGTTCTTTTCTTTTATGGCGTTTATCGCCCCGTCGTAAGAAAACAATATCGCTATCGAGAACGAGAAAGTGGTTAGTATGCAGATATATATCATCTGCATGGCAATGTAATACACCGCGTCGCACACGAGGCCGAGCAGGAATATGGTCAGGAAATATTTTTTTCTGTCCTTGGTGTAGCGGAACCCTTCGGCTATCATAAACGCGAAAATCGGCATCGCTATCCTGCCTATCGCGCGGAGAGCGAAAACTATATCCGCATCCTTCATCAAAGGGTTGAACACGAAACCTATATGGTCGCACACCATACACACGGCGGCAATTATCTTCAGCGCGTTACCGCTTAAAAAACCTTTATATCTTAACGTCATAATGTCCTCTTGAAGTAAGTTAATCCTTATTTGTTTCTTTTGAGAAAATACCAAAGCACCGCGAGCGCCTGAAGGGGTATGCCTATTATGAATATCAGCCACACGTTTGTTTTGGGGAAGGTAAGAAGCACCGCGAGCGCTATCGACCATATAAGCAGGGAAACTATCGCCGTGGTACCCGCGCGCTTTCCCCACATCGCGCTGAAAACTATGCCGACTATGGCGGAAACGGGTATCGCGTATAAAAATGCCAGCCACTTTCTGCCTTCCACGCCCGCCCACACGAGGGCGACGAACGTTACCGTAGCGATGAGCCACACCAGCCCTACCGACAGCAGAGAAATTATCACCTTGCGATTTTTCGGCGCGGGCGATTTTTCCGACGCATCGGTAGGCGAACCTATAAGTTCGTCAACGGTTATACCGAATATCTCCGCAAGGCGTTGCAGGATATAAACGTCCGGCACGGCTTCGGCTCGCTCCCATTTCGAAACGGCCTTATCCGAGTAGTTGAGTTTTTCCGCAAGTTGCAGTTGCGTTAAATTCAATCGTTTTCTGTTCGCCGCAATATTCTTCGCGACGTTCGCTTTCAATTCGTCCATATCAGATATTATAACATAAAAAGTTGTGTTTTACAAGCGTTTTAAGGGGTATTCTACTTGCGGTAGAGAATGTTTTGCGCTCGGTAGAGCCGCGTTTTTTGTCCGTAGAGCGCGCCGCGCGAAAGGTAGAGAGGCGGAAGATATTCGTAGAGGGATTTTTGTTTTTTAATCCGCCTTTTTAATGTAAAATATATACGCGGAAGAAATTCCGTAAAAACGAAAAGAGGTGTTGACAAGTGAAAAGAAAAATAATATCGGTAGAATCCACTTGCGATCTTCCCGCGGAAGTTATAGAAAAGTACGGAATGGAAATGATAAATATGGAGTACAGCGTTGACGGGGAAGTTCACCGTATGGGCGACGGGGCATATTCGATGCACGCATTTTACGAAAAGATGCGGGCAGGCTCCGTTACCAAAACGTCGCAGGTAAATCTTTACGAGGCGAAGGAATATCTCTCCCGCATTTCCGAAGGGGACGCGGAAGTTATCCACCTCGCGTTCTCGAGTTCGCTTTCGGGTACCTGCAACAATTTTATAAAAGCGGCGGAAGAAATAAGGGCGGAAAACCCCGAAAGGAAGATAGCGGTGGTCGATTCACTTTGCGCGTGCGCAGGGCAGGGTTTTTACGCCGTGGCTGTGGCGGAATATTTCCGCGAGCATGATTTTACCGAAACCGTGGAATACGCCGAATGGCTCAAACATAAAGTGATACATTTCTTCGTTGTGGATAATCTCAAATACCTCGCCCGCGGCGGCAGGATATCCAAGGCTACGGCTCTCCTCGGCAACGCCATTCATATGAAGCCCGTGATGCACATGGATAAAGCGGGTAAACTCGTACCGTACAAAAAGGTGCTTTCGCGAAAAAAATCGGTGATGGAGATAGGCCATCTCGCCGCGGATAAGTACGACGGAACGATAAAACGCATTTTCATCGCGCACGCGGATTGTCCGGAGGAAGCGGAGTTTCTGGCGGAGCGCGTAGAGCGCGAAACGGGCATAAAACCGGAAATATTCGATCTCGGCATGGTGATAGGCAGCCATTCCGGACCGGGAACTTTGAGTATATATCTGACAGGTAAAGCGAGAGAATAAATCGATGGAAACCGCTAAAACGCTGCGCGCGCGGTATAAGACGGAAAAGCGTTCCGCAAGGAAGGCGTACCGCGCAAAAAAGCGTGAAATAAAAGAGAATTACGGCGAAAGGTTGAGCGAGTATCGCGGCGCGGAAATTTCCGCGTCAGATCCGCCGCGTCGTTCCGTCCTCGAAGAAACGGGCAACGCCATAACCCACGGCGCGGGCGCGTTGCTTTCGGTGGCGGCGTTCGTCCTTATGCTCGTCGCATCGGATACCCGTGAAAAGACCTTTTCGGCAATAGTCTATTTCATCGGGCTGTTTTTCGCGTTCGGTTTCAGTTGTCTTTACCATTCGTTCCGCCACGGCAGTAAGGTCAAAAGGCTGTTCCGCCGTTTCGATTATTCTTCCATATATCTGCTTATCGGGGCTACATACACGCCCATACTTCTGTGCTTTCTCGGCGGCGTTTACGGCAAGGTGTTCTGCGCCGTTCAATGGGCGGTGATAATAACGGGCGTCACTTTCGTGGGCGTATTCGGCCCCGCAAAACTCCGCCCGCTCCACTTCACGCTGTATATTATTCTCGGGTGGAGCGCTTTGCTGTTCCTTCCGAAGATGATCTCGGGGAACTTCCCGTTGTTTTTATTCGTATTGTCGGGCGGCGTTATTTACAGCCTCGGCATAATTCCCTTCGCGATGAACAAAAAAGTCTCGCATTTTCTTTGGCATTTCTTCGTGCTTTTCGGCGCCGTTTTACAATGGATAGGCGTATATTTTTACATTTATCTCGCATAGTTGAGAAAATTAATCGTAAAATTCAGAAAATAACGGTTGTTTTTTATTTTTCGATATTGTATAATATTAACCGAAATAAAAATTTCAGGGCTCGCACCGTTTGTGCGCTACTGCTTTAAGGTCTTATATGAAAAAATTCGTAGTTATTTCACACACCCATTGGGACAGGGAATGGTATCTTCCGTTTTCCCTGTTCAGAATGAAACTCGTCGATCTTATCGACAGGTTGCTTCCCGTTATCGAAAAGGATAAAGATTATATTTTCCATCTGGACGCGCAGACCGTCGTCCTCGAGGACTACCTCGAAATTCGCCCCGAAAACGAGGCTATCTTAAAAAAATATATAGAGTCGGGCAATATACGCGTGGGCCCGTGGTATCTTCAGAACGATTTTTATCTGACCGACGGCGAGGCTACTATCCGCAACCTGCAACTCGGCAGGAAGATAGCCGGAAGTTTCGGCAGGTGCGGCAAGGCGGGGTACGCGCCCGATCAATTCGGCAACGTTTCCCAACTCCCGCAGATATTGAAGGAATTCGGCATAGATAATTTCGTGTTCGGCAGGGGCTTCCACGTGTGGAAGAACGTCGGCGGCGAAATGAAGGACGAGGCGCCCGCGGAGTTCGAATGGACCGGCGCGGACGGAACCCGTTGCCTTGCCGTACATATGAAGTTCTGGTACAACAACGCCCAGCGCATTCCCGAAGAAAAGGAACTTGCAAAACTTCTGCTCGACATAAACGAAAAGAACTTCGCGGGGCTCAACGTTTCGCCGTATATCCTGCTTATGAACGGCGTGGATCACCTCGAACCGCAGGACGACGTTCGCACGATATGCGAGGGTTTGAGGAAGGACGGCGTAGATATAAAACAGTACGGGCTTGACGAATACATAGAAGAATTAAAGGAGAGCGTAAAGGGCAAGGAACTATATTCTTATAAAGGCGCTTTGAACCGCGGCGCCGATTACGAACTTTTGCGCGGGTGCTGGTCGTC
>JAFTDZ010000234.1 GCA_017453885.1 Clostridia bacterium | reverse complement strand
TCTCTTAAGCCCCTCCTCCGCGAGCGAGCGCAGATACTCGTAAGGCGTGGATCCGTCCGGCGGAACGTAACCTGGTATAAGCGTTTTATCCCTTATGGGGTCGCCGTTCGGCTTTAGGTCGAAGCAGGGTTCCTCTGCGCATTTTTGTGCGATTTCGAGGGTATTTGACAATGCTTCCGGATAGGCAGGGAACAATTCAGCCATCTCGTCGCCGCTCTTTAAGTAAAACTCTTTGGAGCCGAAACGCATACGGTTAGGATCGTCTATCGTCTTTTTCGTGTTGATGCAGAGCATAACGTCCTGCATCTCCCAGTCGCGCTTTTCAAGGTAATGCGCGTCGTTGGTGGCTACGAGTTTCACCCCTATCTCCCGCGCGAGTTTTATAAGCAGCGGGGTGACGTATTTTTCTTCCTCGAGGCCGTGATCCTGAAGTTCTATGTAAAAATCGTCCCCGAACATCTCTTTGAACATAAGCGCGGTGTTCTTCGCCCCTTCGTAATCGCCGTTCAAAAGTTTTTTGGGTATTCTGCCCGCTATGCAGGCGGAAAGGCAAACAAGCCCCTCGGTATGCTCTTTCAGTAACTTATAATCGGCGCGCGGTTTGGAATAAAAACCGTGTACCCACGCGTCCGAATTGAGCCTTATCAAATTTTTATAACCCTTTTTGTTCTTGCAAAGGAGAATAAGGTGATCGTATTCCGCGTCGGCGCGGCCGCTCTTTTTATACATATCCTCGCACATATACATTTCGCAGCCGATAATGGGTTGAACGCCCGCCTTCTTCGCCTCTTCGGCAAAGTAAAGGGTGCCGTACATATTGCCGTGGTCGGTTATGGCTACCGCCCTTTGCCCCAGCCCCTTTATAACTTTGAATATTTCGTCGATCTTCGCAGCCCCGTCGAGCAGGCTGTATTCCGTGTGAACGTGTAAATGGACAAAATCCGTCATTTTAACCTCTGTCAATTTTTTATTTCAGCCGCGATCTGCTGAATCTTTCTCATTCTGTGGTTTATGCAACTTTTGCTTACGCCCTCTGCCTTCGCAAGTTCGTCAAGCGTCATGCAGTCGTCCGAAAGGCGAAGCCGGCAAAGGCTTTCGAGTTCGGGCTTCAGCGATGAAAGCCCCACCGTGGAAGATATGATCTCAATTGCCTCTATCTGCCGCGCAGCCGCCGCCACTTGTTTGGAAATGTTGCCTAAATCGCAGTTTATCTTGCGATTCACGTTATTGTTATAGTCCTTTTCCACCACCGTGTCCGCAAGGGTAACAAGGCTGTTTTCCGCCCGCGCAAGGGATAGGAATTCCTGAATTTCGTCATTGCTTTTAACATAGACGACGAAGGAATTTTTCCTCTCTATAAGTTTGGCGAGAATATCGAACTCCGCGAGCAGTTCGGCGAAGGCGTGCGCCGTTTCGTAATAGGAAAACACCACTTCGAGGTGGTAACCGGTTCTCCTCGCCCCCTCGGTAGGTATAGTGCAACTTCCGCCGCCGAGAAACGCCCCCGACATGTACGCCCGCTTGCAGCACTCCGATTCCACAAGGTATCTGTCAATATCCGCGGAAAGGCTTATCCCCTCGTTCGATATAACGAGTATGCCGAGTTCGGCAAGTATTTCCGCGGTGCCGGAAGAAATGTACTCGTAAGTGTATTTTTCCTTGCCCCGCGTTCCGCCAACGCTCTCCTTGCCCTTTAGGGAAAAGGTTTTACCGATCATGCCGTCGAAGTATTCGCCCGTCCTCGCGCTCTCGGTGGAAAAGGAGAAGCCGACCTTTCCACCTCGGGTGAAAACCGAGCCGGAAGTCCGCAAAAACGCGGATAAACACGCCATTCGGCAACAAGCCGAGTCGAAGGATACCGAGGCGAGTTCCTCTTTTATCTTCTGCGTGAAGTTCATAATTTCACCCCTTTGTACTTCGCGAAACGAAAATCCGGCAGGCGGTTTACGTTATGCACCCTTTCGGGTTCGATACCGAGCCTGTCCATAAGATCGAAGGCGGAATGCGCGTCGGCAACCCTGTCGGGAGAGTGAGCGTCCGAACCTATAACGAAGTTCACGCCCGTATCCGCAACCTCTTTCCACTGCTCGTCCGTCATATGCGCTTTCTTGGTGTTTATCTCTATATAAGTGCCGTATTCCCTGCAACAGGCGGCAACCTCTTTTACGTTCGCGAACACGCGGAAATCGAGGTGCGTTATAACGTCTATCGGCAGGCGGCGCACGGCGTTAATATAAACTTCGGTCATTTTCGCCTTGGCTTTGCCGTTAATTTCGCGGCGGAAAGACGACGCGAGCGGAAACAGAACGCCCATGTTCCAAAATGAAGAAAAGTCCTTATATCCCGCAAAAACGTGCGCCCCCGCGAGGAATATATCGAATTTATCGTAATAGTCCTCGGTGAGGTCGCAACTTCCGTCGCTCTTTATAAAATTGCTCTCGATCCCCACGAGTACCCTTACGCCCGTCTTATCTTCGGCGCGGGCGCAATCTTCCCGCAGAAAGGGGAGTTTCTTCTTTTTCAGTCCGTAAAAGGGGTGGGAAAAACCGTGGTCGGAAATGCCTATCTGCTTAAGCCCCTTTTCCATCGCCGCCGTCGCGTTTTCTTCCACCGTGCCGCTGCCGTGGCTGTAAACGGTGTGCGTGTGATAATCTCCGTAAAGGATCATCCGAATTCTCCTGCGTATTTTATTTCTTCGGTGAGCGTGATGCCCGTTCTCTCCCTGACTACCGCTTTTATCGTCTTTATAAGGTCGTAAACGTCCGCAGAGGACGCGGAACCGTCGTTTATTATAAAATTAGCGTGCTTTTCCGAAACGTAAGCCCCGCCCACGCGCGCGCCCTTCAGCCCGCATGCCTCTATCGCCTTGCCGGCGGGCGTTTCGCCGTTTCTGAAAACGCTGCCCATACTTCTGCCGGCGGGCTGCTTGCTCTCCCGTAAAGCCCTGAAGGTCGCAGTCCTTTTGATTATATCTTCGGCGGGCTCTCTTTTCAGTCTGAAAAGGACGCTTATAACGAGCGGCGCCCCTCTTTGAAAAGCGCTCGACCGGTAACCGAAAGAACATTCTTCCGCGCGGTAAGCGTTCAGCCTGCCGCCATTCCACGCGAACACGGACGAGATGATATCGCCCGCGCGCCTTCCGAAACAGCCCGCGTTCATGACCGCCGCGCCGCCCACGGTACCCGGTATGCCGGAGAGAAATTCCGCCCCGCCGAGCCCCGCGCGAATGCAGTACGCCGTGAACGTGCCGAGCGCCGCCCCCGCGAAAGCCCGAACGAAAACTTCGTTTCCGCTTTCTCTCTCTATATAAATTTCGTTTACGCCCCTCGTTGAAATAACGCAGCCGCGATACCCGCCGTCCCCGGCGAGAACGTTGCTTCCGCCGCCTAAAACGAAGGACTTAACGCCTTGATTTTGCGTGATTTCGGCGGTTTTTATAAGTTCCACAACGCTTGACGGCAATGCGAAGACGTCCGCTCCGCCGCCCGTTCCCATAGTGGTGCGGGAAGATAATCTCTCCCCCCGCAGAAAGTTTATTCCGTTTTTTTCAAGTTCTCTTTCGAGGTCTGCGAGATCCGCCAAAATATCCGCTCCTTATATTTTACACCATGCGGCAAATATTTACAATCTAAAACCTTAAGTATTTTTCAAATTTCTCAAAAATATCATCTTTCCCGTCGCCGCTTTTGAGTTCGGAATATTTTTCCCCGTCCAAAAGGGCGGAGAGTACCGCCGACGGAGCGGACGCGGAGAGCGAGTTCACAATTTCCTCTCCGTAATCGACCGCTGCGCCGACGGGAGAAAACAAACCTATTTCCTTAAGCCTTTCTTGCGTTTCTTCGGAGAGCAGAAACTCCGCGAATTTTTCGGAAAGAGCCGCGCGACGATCGTCCTTCGCCGTTACGGCGATATATTGAACGAGGTCGGTAAAATCCCCGAACGGTTCCGCGGTAAATTCAACGCCGCGGCGGATAAGTCTGTAAACGTCCCTCTGCGTGCCGAGCATTTCGGTTATCTTTCCCGAAACGAAAGCCGTGTAACACCCGAGAGGTTCGTATATCTCAAAATTTTCAAAACCGCCCCGTTTAGCCGCAAACAGAGGCAGATTGTTTTTGCCTGCCGATACGCCCCGTTTTTTTCCTTCTTTCGCCTTTGCGCCGAAAATAAAGTACCGCCCGTAGGCGTAAGGGTAAAAATACTGAACGCCGCCGCTTGACGCGGAATTGAAAAATGCGTTATTTTTATGCGTTTTAAGGGGTTTTGCGTATTCCGCCACACAGTTTATTCCTATGCCGAAAGAGATCATATCGGGAAAAACTCCGCTTGAAAAATTTTCCCGCACACTCTCCTCGCTGTGCTTTATAACGGAAACAAGCACGCCTTCGTTCTGCTTTTCAAACGCGGTCGCCGTCTTCATAAGGAAGTCCTGACGGGAACCCGTTCCGCCCTCGAAAGTATCCGCGTGCCACAGCGTGAGAACGACGGACGGCTGTTTTTCTTCCGCGCCGGTATCGGAAAGTTTTTTATCGAGTATAAGCGGGGATACCGCCGTAAACACGACGAGCAGAACGAGCGCCGTTATTTTCATAAACAACTTCATAATTCAATATATGCCGCCCCGCGCGAAAATATGGCGAAAAGGCAATAAAAAAACGGCCGCGGTTTATAGCGGTCGCTTAAAAAGTACCCTTTTTCTCGCATTATCTCACTTTAACGTCTTTTCGAGAAGTTCTTGCGCGGCATCGTAACCTATCTGTTTAAGCCGGTATTTGCGCGCGGCGGTCTCGATTATCGTGGGGATATTTCGCCCCGGCGATACCGGAATAAGCAATTTGAATTTTTCTATCCCGAGAATCTTCGCGGTGATGTTCACGTCTCCTATCCTGTCGTACTCCTTGCTCTCGTCCCACTTTTCGAGTTGAACGACTATATCTATGCCCTTTTCCTGACGGACGGAACCGGGGCCGTACATCGTTTGAATGTTGATTATGCCAAGCCCGCGTATCTCCATAAAGTTCCTTATCTTTTCGGGCGCGGTGCCGATAAGGTTTTCGTTTATAAGCCTTATAATAACGCAGTCGTCCGCGACGAGGCGATGCCCGCGGTTTATAAGTTCAAGCGCTATCTCGCTTTTGCCTATGCCCGCGTCGCCCTCTATAAGAACGCCCACGCCGGCAACGTCCATCAGCACGCCGTGGCGCATGGTTTCGTGGGCGAGAAGGCGGCTTAAATAAGCGTAAATGTCGTTCACCACCTGCGTGGTTATCTGACCGGAAAGGAATATCGGGCAGTCGTTTTTTTCCGCCGCGTCGATTATTTCCTTATGTATATCGAGGTTCCTCGCCACGATAAGGCAAGGGATGTTCCTGCCGAAAAGTTGCCCGCACACCTTTTCCCTCGCGGCGGGGGAAAGCGTTTCTATATACTCGTGCTCCGCCATTCCTATTACCTGAATGCGCGTGCGGTCGAAATGTTCGAAGTACCCCGTCAGTTGAAGCCCGGGGCGGGAAATATTCTGCGAACACAGATCAATGAATCCTTTGCCCTCCACCACGACCTGAAGATCGAGCGCCGCGGCGAAATCGCTCACCGAAACTTTTACCGTATATTCTTCCAAATCAGTCTTCCTCCAGACAGTATTCCCGTATTATTTTTCCCACGGCGTCCTCGTCGCAGGAAACGGTTATTATATCCGCGACCTCTTTCAGATCGAAAGTCGCGTTGCCGACGGCCACGCCGAGCCCCGCCCAACCGACCATGGACGCGTCGTTGAGAGAATCGCCTATGCAGATAACTTCTTCCCTCTTTATACCGTTGCGCTCCGCCACGAAAGCCACCGCTTCCGCCTTGGTGCAACCGGCAGAAACAGCCTCTATGAGCAGAGTGTTGGACGAGTTGAAAACGAGCCTTCCGCCGAATTTTTCTTCATATCTTTTAATTACGGGTTCCACATCGCCGTACGAAACGAGCCCGTCGTCGTCTATTCCGAAAACTATTTTATCGAGTTGAAGCCCGTTATCGCGGACGAACCCGACCATATCTTCCCCGACGACTACAGGCTGCAGACCGTTGTTCACGCGAGCGTAACGCTCCGTCCTTTTGGTGTAGCGGTTTACGAAATAATCGCCGCCGTTATATACCTGAACGTAAAACCCGTTCGCCTGAATATCTTCGAGAAGTTCGAGCGCGTC
>JAFTDZ010000233.1 GCA_017453885.1 Clostridia bacterium | reverse complement strand
TCAGTTGGGACGGGAGCGACGTTCACCACCTCGGCTATCTCAACGAGCCGGAAAAGGCGGAGAAACTTATTCCGTATATCAACGATAAAGATAATTATATCTTCAACGTCTGCGGCATTCTGACGGGCGGGAAGTATAAGAGCGTTCTGGCGGACGAAAAGACCGGCAAGATAAAGATCAAGAATTGCGAGGGCTTGCCCTACGGCATCGAACTTGACATAGCGATCTACAAAAAACAGAATTAAACGCCGATAATGTGCGAAAAAGGCGGTTAATTTATAAAATGCAAGTTAAAACGGCGGAAAATTTTCCGCCGTTTTTCTTTGCTTTCAAGGTCTGAAGTACGCGTGCGGCGGGCGTCCGTCAGCGTTTGAAGTTAATAAAAGCGTCTTTGTGATTTAAGAAAACCCCGATAAGTTGCGGGTCGAAATGCGTGCCTGATTCTTCCTTTATTATCTTTATTGCGTCTTCCGCGGAAACTGCTTTTTTATAACAGCGTTCGGAGATCAACGCGTCGAAAACGTCCGCAATTGCCATTATTCTCGCGGCGATAGGTATTTCTTTGCCTTTCAGATTTGCGGGGTAACCGGTCCCGTCCCACCGTTCGTGGTGGTAAGTGGCGATATTCGCCGCGAAAGTTATGTATTCTTCGTCCGTTATGCCGTTCAACACTTCCCGCACTATCGTTCCGCCTGCCTCGGCGTGTTTTTTCATCTGCGTGAATTCATCTTCGGTAAGTTTACCCGGTTTTTTCAGTATCCGGTCGGGGATCATTATCTTTCCTATATCGTGCATAGGCGCGAGAGTATAGATAAGCGAAATAAAATGGTCGGTCAAAGCGGTCGCGTATATTCCGTCGTTTCGGGCATATTCCGCAAGCATTTTTACGTAAGCGCTCGTGCGGGAAATATGTTCGCCCGTTTCCATATCCCGGTTTTCTATAAGGTTCGCGAGACCCGAAATAATATGTAGTTGCATTTCGGATATTTTTTGTTGGTTGGCGATAAGTTCCGCCTTAATATCCTGCTGAACGAGGTCGTTATAATAGATATAACACAGGCTCGCGCTTATCGCTACCGCCATATAAGTTACGTTTATGCGGAAGAACGTCATGGGGATTATTCCCGCTATAAGTACGACTAAAACCATGCCTATCGTATAGAAATCTCTGTGACGAAATCTTTTGCCCACGATTATCATACTTACGAGCAGATATACGAGGCTTGAAAAATAGAAAATACCATAAATGAAAAACAGGTCTCCGCGGTGATAACCTTCCGCATCGAAATAGAATATCCGCCCGAACGGTGCGGCGACGATTTCCACGAGTAAATTTATACCGAGATATATTCCGACGACTTTTGCCTTGTTGTTCATACCGAGTGCGCCGGAGAATAATACACAGAGCAGAGGCGCTACGGAAAACTGAATAGCGGTTAAAATCGTAAGCGGCAAGGAAAATTTTTCGCTGTAATAACCGCAATGCACCGCAAATTCCGCACCGGAACACAGCATAACCGCAATGAAAGTAAGCAGGTACCAGGTCTTTTGTATTTTTTTGAAGCCCGAATAATTGAGTACGTGTAAGATCATCGTAAGCATCATAAGTTCGGTCAAGATCGTCGTCCAAAAATAGAAGTTCATAACGCATTATCCTCGTGCTGTGCCTATCATAAAATTATACCATTTTTTTTGTTTTGTCAAGTGTTTGCGGGTTTTATTAACAATATATAAAGAATTGTGAATAATTTTTTGGCATAGGAAGGCATTTCGACCAAGCGAAGCGAACGGAGAAATCTGACAACTATAATTGCAACAGCCGGATTTCTCCGCTCCGCCTGTCGGCTACGGTCGAAATGACGAAGAAAAGTGCTTTTACGTGTTGAACGGTTACCCCGTTAAAACATAGAGATCTTTCGTCGCGTTCGCTCCTCAAGATGACGTCGTCGAAACGCGACTGTCGGGCGGCGGGTTGCAAGTGTTCACCCGCAAGCCTTGACCGTCGGTTTCTCCTCTTTCCCACGGATAATTTTTCAAATTCTCCGCGGGAGCCCTGTTTTTTCGCGACTGTCGGGCGGCGGGTTGCAAGTGTTCACCCGCAAGCCTTGACCGTCGGTTTCTCCTCTTTCCCACG
>JAFTDZ010000232.1 GCA_017453885.1 Clostridia bacterium | reverse complement strand
CAATTTTTACCGCCACGGTCTTATCGACGCGGATATGGAAGTGGAGAGATTTCAAAAGATTCTCTACGCCGCAAACAAGATGGACGAACTTCTTAAGGACGACGGACTCGATATATGGTATACCGTGGAAGAAAACGGAGAGGAAATTATTTACGGCGTGGAAATGGGCAAACTCGGCGCGCTCGGCGGGAATACCGCGACAGGCAGAAAACCCACGGATCTTTGCGGTGTGGGTCTGCTTGACGAGGAGAGCGGAAATTCCGTGGCAAGCGGTGTGGCGATGGCGGTTTTCAACAATAAAAACCATCAGCCCGATCTTATGTTCGAGAGCCTGTCTTTCGCGGTGGCGGTTATAGAAAGGTATTCCGATTTATGAAAAAGATGAGAAGGCCTCTTATACTCGAGGCGATCAAAAAATACGCCGCGCGCGACGTAGCGCGGTTCCATATGCCGGGGCACAAAGGGCTTGACGAGTTTGAGGAAATATTCAACGGGGCAAAGACGGATATAACCGAACTTTCATTTTCCGGTAACCTTTCCTCGGAGAAAGGGCTTATTGCCGATGCGGAAAAACAGATGGCGGAAGTTCTCGGTTCCTTTGCCGCGCACATTGTGACGGACGGATCTTCCTGCGCGATCTTCGCGATGGTTTACGCCGCGTCAAAAAGGGGCAGTAAACTTATAATACCCCGTATTTCTCACAAAAGCGTGTATAACGCGCTTAAACTTTTCAAAATGGAACCAGTGTTTTTGCCCTGTGTGGAAAAGGACGGAATGTTGATTCAGGACGTTTCCTCGCTCGGCAGGATACTGAACAAAGAAAAGAAGGCGGCGGGCGTTCTGCTCACCTCGCCCGATTATTACGGCAACGTGCCCTTCCTCGAAATAGCCGCGGACGAAACGCGGAAGAAGGGCAAACTTCTGCTTATAGACGGGGCGCACGGCGGCCACCTCAAATACGCCGCCCCGCACCTTTACGCCGGCGAATTTGCCGACGCCTGGGTGGACGGTGTGCATAAAACCCTTCCTTCGCTGACGCAGGCGGCGGTCCTCGGGGTGAACGACGAGGATCTTGACGAAGATATTGCCGAAGGGCTTTCTATCTTTCGCACCACAAGTCCGTCCTATCCCATAATGGCGTCCGCGGAATTCGGCGTGCTGTTTGCCGAATGGGTAGGCGCGGAAGGTTTCAGGCGCGTGGCGGATCTTGCCGATAAACTTATCGACGGAGCCGCCGGCAGAAAATATAAATTCGTAAAGACGGCGGACCGCTGTAAACTTCTGCTCGATTGCCCCGCTTCGGGGCTGGACGCGGCCGCGCTCGTAAAATACCTCGAAAAGCACGGCGTTTACGCGGAGTTTTCCGACGGGCGATACATAGTTTTCATGCTTTCCGTATGCAACGTTAAAGAGGATTTCGATATGCTCCGCAAGGCGCTTATCGCCTACAGGCGCACCAAGTTCAAAAAGGCGGAAAACGTGGGAAACAGGCCGTTTATCGGCTTTGAACCTACGCGCGTTACCACTTATACCGAGGCGGTAAACGCGCCTTACGACCTCGTTTTGCCCGTGAACGCGGAAGGCAGAACGGCGGCGGATAACTTCGGTTTCTTCCCGCCGTGTTATCCGGTTATCACCGCGGGCGAGGCATTCACGAAGGAACTTGCCGAGGCGCTTGTCAAGGCGGATGATTCCTTCGGCGTGAAGGACGGCAGATTGAAAGTGGTGAGGAACGGACAATGAAAGGAAAATTCATCACCCTCGAAGGTTGCGAGGGGGCGGGGAAATCCAGACAGATGCAACTGCTCACGCAATTTTTCGATAAAAAAGGGATAGAATATATATCGACGAGAGAGCCGGGCGGAACGCCCGTGGCGGAACGCATCCGCTCGGTGATATTGAGCCGCGAAAACGAGAATATGTCCGACGAGTGCGAAGTTCTTCTCTACGCGGCGGCGCGCGCCGATCACCTCAAAAACCGCGTAATTCCCGCGTTAAACGAGGGTAAAACGGTTATTTGCGACAGGTTTATAGATTCGTCTTTCGCGTATCAGGCGTACGCGAGGGGCATCGGTTACGAAGTTGTTGCGGCGGCAAACCGTTACGCATTTGAAAACTGTATGCCGGATATAACTTTGTTTCTCGACATTTCGCCCGAGGACGCCTTTTCCCGCAAGGGCGGCGCGGACAGCGGCGACAGGATAGAGGCCGCCGGCATGGAATTTCATAAACGCGTTTACGCCGGATACCTTGCTCTGGCGGAAAAATTCCCCGAAAGGATAGTTAAGATAGAGTGCATGGGCGCGCGCGAACGTACGCACGCGAATATAGTCGAGGCGCTTTACGCGCGCGGGATAATAGACAGATGAAAACGGTCGAGAAGTTTTTCCGCAAGACCGCGGCGTACAGGGCGGTTGCGGCGGATAAAGAGAGCGGCAGAACGTCGCAT